>DATHUZ010000854.1:0-2611 GCA_035461725.1 Anaerolineae bacterium | reverse complement strand
CAGGCCCGTGCACCTCACCGTCGAGTTCAGTTGGGACGACGTCGAGCCGTGGCGCATGTTCCGCCTGGCGGCGCGCCCCGCGGCCGCCCCACCGTCGATCGAAGAGGCCGTCGCACTGGCCGCCCGTTCTGACGTCGCCATCCTCTTTGCCGGCCTGAACGACGAGTGGGAGAGCGAGAGCTGTGACCGGCCCGACATGAGCCTGCCCGGCGGCCAGGCCGAGCTGATCGCCGCCGTGGCTGCCGCCAACCCCAACGTCATCGTGGTGCTCAACGCGGGCTCCCCCGTCGCCATGCCCGGGCTCGACGAGGTTCCGGCCGTCCTGCTGGCCTGGTATCTCGGCCAGGAAACAGGCAGCGCCATCGCCGGCGTCCTGTTCGGTGACGTGGTGCCATCGGGCAGGCTGCCCACCACCTTCCCGGGGCGCCTCCGCGATAACCCTGCCTATCTCAACTACCCGGGCGAGAACGGGCACGTGCTCTACGGCGAGGGCCTCTTTGTCGGCTATCGTTATTATGACAAAAAGCGGGTCGAGCCCCTCTTCCCCTTTGGACATGGCCTGTCGTACACGACCTTTGCTTACCGCAGCCTGGCACTCGACGCCGCCGAGATCCGGCCGGGCGACGAGATCCACGTGAGTGTGGAGGTCGAGAACACCGGCACCCGTGCCGGCAAAGAAGTGGTCCAGATCTATGTGCGCGACCTCGAATCGCGGCTGGTGCGCCCCGAAAAGGAGCTGAAAGCGTTCGCTAAACTCGAGCTCCAGCCGGGTGAAATCCGCACCGTGCACCTGACCCTCGATCGCGACGCGCTCGCCTACTACGATCCTGCCCGTGGCGGCTGGATCGTCGAGCCTGGAGAATTCGACGTGCTGGCCGGCAGATCCGCCGCCGACATCTGCCTCTCGGCGCGGTTCCTGCTCGTCGAACCGGAGTAACACGTGACCGATCTGCAGCTCAACATCATGTGGCACGGGCCCAACACAGAGCGCCTGCTGAGGCCGCTCCTCGACACGTTCGAGAAACGGCACCAGCTTCGTGTCGAGCTCCACATCCTCGACTGGAACACGGCGTGGCCGGCCACCCTGCGTGCCGCGCTGCAGGGAGAAGGCCCCGACGTCTCCGAGATCGGCACGAGCTGGCTCGGCAGCCTGCTCGGCATGGACGCGCTGCGCCCCTTTCGGCACTATGAAACGCTCCCCCTCGGCGGGCCGGCGGCGTTCGTCCCCTCTGCCTGGCAGGTAGGCAGCCCGGCCTGGCTGCTGCCGCAGAGCTTTGGTGAAACTTGGGCCATCCCCTGGTGGGCCGACACGCGCATCCTCTTTTACCGGCGCGACCTCCTGGCCAGGGCGGGGATCGCCGAAGAAGGGGCGTTCGACACCCACGCCGCCCTCGTGCGCACGCTCGAGCGCCTGGCCGGCTCCGGCGTCGCGATCCCGCTCACCCTGCCCACCCACCACTCGCGCATGACGATCCATCTCGTGGCGAGCTGGATCTGGGGCGCCGGCGGCGACCTGATCAGCCCTGGCGGCACCCACACCCGCTTTGCCGAGCCGGCGGCCAGGGCGGGCATCCGCGACTATTACAGCCTTGCCCGCTTTCTGGCTCCGTCCAACCACGACCTCGGCGACGTCGAGTCGGATGCCGTCTACTGGCGTGGCGAGGCTGCCGTGACGATCAGCGGGCCATGGCTCCTGCGCGAGGCATCGCCGGACGTGGTCGAGCACAGCGGCGTCCTCTTTCCACCCGGCGTGCCCTTTGTCGGCGGCTCACAGTTGGTCTGTTGGGGACATACCCGCTGTGGCGCCGAAGCAGTCAAGCTGATCCAGTTCCTCGCCGGGCAAGAAGTGCAAAAGGCCCTGGGCCAGCATGCCGGGCTGCTGCCCACCCGCGTCGACACCCTGATGCAGCCCCCCTTTTCCGACATGCCCGTCTACTGGCTCGTCGGCAGAGGCCTGCAGCGCGGCCGGTCGTTCCCCTGTGTCCCCCTCTGGGGCCTGGTCGAGGACAAGCTGACCGGGGCGCTGAGCAACATCTGGGCCGACGTCATCAACCACCCCGGCGCCAACCTCGACACCATCCTCACCACCCACCTCAACCCCCTCGCCCGCCAGCTCGACGTCACCCTCGGCGGCTCCCGATGAATCGTCAGAAACCGGGTTTCTCGCCCACATCTCGTGAGAACACGAAAGAAACCCGGTTTCTACGCAAATGGTCCAAACTCGAGTTGTGACAAAGGTACAGCGCTCATGCCATACGGCTACTTTGACGACGAACAACGCGAATACGTCATCACCGATCCACGCACCCCCGTCAAGTGGATCAACTACGTCGGCACCCTCGCCTTTGGCGGATTTGTCGACCACACCGGCGGCGCCCTCCTCTGCAAGGGCGACCCCGCCCTCAACCGCATCACGCGCTACATCGCCCAGCTCCCCGCCGCCGACATGCGTGGCGAGACCCTTTACCTGCGCCTGAAGGAAAACGGCGCCTACCGCGTCTTTTCCCCCTTCTTCACACCCACCCTCACCCCCCTCGACCACTACCAATGCCGCGTCGGCCTCGGCTACAGCCGCTTTGTCTCCGAGCTCTACGGCCTCCGCGCCGAGGTC
>DATHUZ010000853.1:0-7378 GCA_035461725.1 Anaerolineae bacterium | reverse complement strand
ACACAAACAGGTCTATTGGGCAGCGCGGCGCACGCATGGCGATTATGATGCCATGGACGAGATGGTGGCGGCCTTGCACGACCTTGTACCCGACGCTCGCATCAGCCGGCGCGCCAGGCTCGCTGCTCACGCTTACGATTTCATGCCTGTCGGCAACCTTCTTCCTGGCACCCGCGTGCCTGTCCTCGCCGGCGACGAGATCGTCGAGGATGAAGTGATTTCCGTCGACACGGAGCCATACTGCGGTCCCGTGTACGACCTGTCGGTCCCAATCCTGCGCAACTATGTAGCCGGGGGCATCGTCGTCCACAACTCGATCTACCGCTTTCGCGGCGCCGACTATCGCAACGTCGCCCGCTTTCGTGAGGACTATCCCGAGGCGCGCGTCATCCTCCTCGAGCGCAACTACCGCTCCACCCAGAACATCCTCGACGTCGCCAACTCGGTCATCGTGCGCAACGTGCACCGCCACCCCAAGCGCCTCTTTACCGAAAAATCCGGCGGCCCCAAGATCCGCCTCGTCGAGGCCTACGACGAGCAAGAAGAAGGCGACATGGTCGTCAGCGAGATCCAGCGCCTGGCAGGCCGTGGTGAGGCCCAACCGGGCGACTGCGCTGTCATGTACCGCACCAACGCCCAGTCACGCCCCATCGAAGACGCCTTTATCCGGCGCGGCATGCCCTACAAGCTCGTCGGCGCCACCCGCTTCTACGAGCGCAAAGAGATCAAGGACGTCCTGTCCTACCTGCGCCTCATCCACAACCCCTACGACGGCGTTGGCCTGTCGCGCATCATCAACGTCCCGCCGCGCGGCATCGGCGCCAAAACGATCGCCGCCCTCGAGCGCTGGGCTGCCCAGCTTGGACTGCCCGTCTATGCCACCCTCCAGCTTCTGGCCGCCCAGGGCCAGGATGAGCCCAACCCCTTTGGCGCGCGTGGCCGCCGCGCCCTCGACGAGTTCACCGCCCTGCTCGAAGAGCTCTCCCGGGCGCGCGACGAGCGCAACCTGCTCGATCTACTCGATCTCCTCCTCGAGCGCACCGGCTACGCGGCCTACGTCAAGGATGGAACCGAAGAGGGCCAGACCCGCTGGGAGAACATCCTCGAGCTGCGCACCGTCGCCCGCGACTATGCCGACCTGTCTCCCGACGTGGCGCTCACCACCTTTCTCGAAGAGGTCGCCCTCGTATCCGACGTCGACAACCTCGACGAGCAGGTAGACGCCCCCACCCTCCTCACGCTGCACGCCGCCAAGGGGCTCGAGTTTCCCGTCGTCTTTATCGTCGGCATGGAAGAAGGCCTCTTTCCCCACAGCCGCTCCATGGAAGACCAGGAGCAGATGGAAGAGGAGCGGCGCCTCTGTTACGTCGGCGTCACCCGTGCCCGCGATCGTCTCTACCTGCTGCGCACCTTCCGCCGCACTCTGTACGGCGAGAGCAGCGTGAACGAGCCCTCGCGCTTTCTTCAGGACGTGCCGCCATCCCTCGTCGCCGGGCAGGAATCGTTATCCGGCAGGTCGCCCGCCGGCCAGTCCGGGCGCGACGCCGGCGCCAACCGCTTCCTGAAACGGCCCGCCGCGGGCGGCCGGGTCACATCCTTCACTCCTTGCGAGCGCACACCCACCAGTTCCGAGCCTCGCCCTCGCTGGGGCCGGTCTCCGGCCGAGCCCCCAGCCGTCGAGCGGCAGTTCCAGACAGGCGACGAGGTGCATCACGAGGTCTTTGGCCGGGGTATTGTCGTGGAGAGTCGCATCCAGGGCAGCGACGAGCAGGTTACCGTCGCCTTTGCCGGCGCCGGCCTCAAGCGCCTCATGGCCAGCATGGCGCCGATGATTCAAGTCAGGGAATAACACCCACTGGCCGGGTATCGGGTCCTGGTACCCGCTCCCCGTTACCGGCTACCTCGCCGGCACAAACGACCGCGCCACCTCCACCAGCGCCCGCCACACCGGCCCGCCGACCATCACATCGGCCACCGCCAGGATATCGCGCACCAGCTCCAGTACGTCGACGCTGCCCTCCCAGTGCTCGCGTACCACCACCGGGTCGGTCGTCTCCAGCACGTCGTGCAGCACGATCGCCGACAGCGCAATGTCATCCACCAGGCCCGGCGGCCCCAGCACCCCCTCGGGCACCAGGTCGAACGGGTTGAAAAAGTAGGCCAGTGCCCCTGCCAGCTTGATCCTGTTCGCGCTGCTCACCCGCTTGTCGCGCGACAGCCGCGATAGGAGCATAAACAGGTCAGGCCCTGCCAGGATCAGGTCAACGTAACGATTCCCGCGGCTCTCCCGTCCCCCGGCCCAGATGCGCACCGTCCTGCGCAGCTTCTGGTAGAACGTCTTCTCGTCGCTCCGGCTCATCGTCTTCTCCCTCTCCGTCCAGGTCGCGTGCCAGGAACAACGCCGTCACCGGTCCTTCCTGCCCCGGTGGGTAATAGGCATCCACGAACCCACTCACCCGAAACCCTGCCTTCAGGTACACCCACAACACCGGGTTTGTGATCGGCGCCTCAGCCAGTACCGTGCGCGTGTCGTGCTTCCCGGCGTGCTCCGTCGCACAGCTCACCAGGCCCGTCGCGATGCCCCATCGCCGGTAGTCCGGTCGCACGAACACCTGGTCGATGTTTGCCGTGTGGATCCACGGCCGGTAGCTCAGGCACGCCAGCCCCACCAGCCGGCTCCGGTCCCACGCCAGCATCAGCGCCCGATCCGCCTCCACCACGTACCGCTGGCACTCCACGCCCACCTCTGGCGACGTAGAGCATAGCTCCCCCACCGCCTCGCGGTCGGTTTCCATCGCCTCTCGATAGACCACCGCTCGCGCCCTGCGCCAGTCGTGCAGCGCTTGCAGGTGCGTGCGAAACGCGATCTCTTCGTCTGGCGGCAGCTCTTGAGGCGAAAACGTGCGCACCTCGCGCGCATCGTCGCCCGGCCGCAGCCTGCCTCCGATGCAGTGCGCGCTGTACAAGATCAGCACTCCCGTTTGTGGCTCGCGCCCAAAGGAATACACTCCCAGCAGATCGTCCACTTCGATCTCGAGGCCCGTCTCCTCTTTCATCTCGCGCACTGCCGCCGCTTCTGCCAGCTCGTCCGCTTCGACATAGCCCCCTGGCAGGCACCAATAACCGGCCCTCGGTTCCACCCCGCGCCGGATCAGCACCACCCGCCCGTCCGTCTCGACGAGCGCGCCTGCCCCCACCACGGGATTAAAGTAGACGACGTGCCCGCACGCCAGACAGATCGGCCTCTCCCGCTCTCCCGAGCGCTGCCATACCAGCTCTGTTGCGCACCGTGTACAAAATCGAGCTTCCATCTCTCAAATCACAAGGCCGGCCCGGTAGCGGGCCGGCCCTCTCTGCAGAAACACAGCTCGTCAGCCGATTACCAGCGCCAGCACCACCACCAGCACCAACAGAGCAAACGCGATGATCGCGATACGCTTCAGGTCCTCGACCACGTAATGGTACTCCACGCGAAAATCCGATTCTGCCGCCGGTGCCTCCGCCTTGAGTGTCGGGCGCTTTGGCACGCCACGTACCGGTTCTGTTACCTGCCGGCCCCCTCGGGCTCGGCGCGTCTTTTTGGCCATCCTCTCTTCTTTCCTCCGCTCTCGATTTTTGTAACTACTGCAGCTCGGCGACGACGGCGATTCTGTGCGTGTCGACCATGTACGGATAGCACGAGATCAGTGTCACCACCGGTTTCGTCGTCGGCGCCAGCACCTCCACCTGCGATTCGTCGATGATCTGCTTGGCCGTCACCACGTACCGATATGGATGATCCCCTGCGTACACGATCACCTCGTCGCCCAGCTCCAGGTCGGGCAGGCGGCGAAAGATCTCGCCATAGATGTCATTGTGCGCCGACAACACCATGTTGCCACGCTCCCCCGGATTGGCCGAGTAGCTCGCGTGCCCCACCCCGAGCTTGAGCTGCTCGAGCCCGTCACCCCGCACGATCAGCGCATCCACCTTGATCGCCGGGATCACGATCCGCGTTGGTGCCTCTGGCCCCGGCGTCGGAATCGCGATGGCAGGCGGCACCTGGCCCGATACCAGGCCGCGCAGGTGAGTCGGCACCTCGCCCGGCTCTTCTGGAGGTGCATGCCCGCCGGGCAGGATTCCACCCGCCAGCGGGGTTGCCGTGGGTGTCGGCACGTCGGCGCCACTCGCCGAGACATAATCCGCGTTCAGCGACTGCATATTCAGCAGTGAAGCGACGACCACGCCGACCAGCCCCAACAGCGCCCCCACCTCCAGCACCAGCAGCGCCCTGTCGCGCACTCGCTGCCAGGGGCTCCTTGCCGCCCGTAGCCTGGGCTTCTTTGCCTGGCCGCGCCGGCCCACCGGTGCCAGCTCATAGTTGCGCTGACGTTCCGCCGTGAGCGGCTCTGTAGGCTGCGGTTGGCCCGGCGGCGCCAGCGAAGCCAGGTCTTCGTGGAGCAGTGGCGTATCTGCCGGCAGCCGCCCGATCTCGTGCAGCCGCCGCGCCCGGCCCGCGCGTGCCTCCCGCCGCTTCACGAGCAAGATCTGCTCCAACTCTTCAATTGTCAGCTCGTCCACCGTTCGTCGATCCGGCATCGCCCTCAGTCGCTTACCGTAAACTTCTTCCCATTATACTCCACCCCGCCCCCCCCGTCAAGTCCCCCATTGGTCCCACGCTTTCCCCAATCCTCCACTTCCCCAATTCCCTACTTTCCCAACCGCTTGCGCACCATGTCCCTGACCATGCCCACTTCCCCAACCCCCAGCACCAGAGCCACGCCCAGGTAAGCCGCTGCCCCCAGCCCTGCCGGCACCGCCACCGCCAGTGTATCTGCCACCAGCCCCGGCACACCGGCCACACGCTCCACACCGGCCAGCGCCCCCACGACGACCACCCCCATTACCACGGTCGCGACCGCCACCCTCCCCGTCGTGCCCCCTAATCCCAGGTCCGCCAGCGGCCCTATCCGCCGCTGCGTCAGGTAGAGCATCGTCGTCGCGTGGCTGAAATGCTTCGCCGAGTCGGCCAGCACCAGCCCGAGCATGCCCAGCGGGCGGAGCAGCGCCAGCGCCACCCCCAGGTAGACGGCCACGCTCAGCACGCCCACCAATGCCGGCGTGACCGTGTCCTGCCGCGCATAGAAGGCATAGTTCAACGGAAAGTCTACCGACGCAAAGATCAGCCCTAGCATATAGTAGCGCAGTGCCCAGGCAGTCCAGAAGGTGTCGCGCGCCGTGAACTCGCCGTGCTCGAAAAGGAGCCCGATCACCGGCTCTGCGAGGAGAAAAAGCCCAACTGTCGCCGGCACGATCAGCACCAGCACCAACCGCAGCCCCTGCCCCAACGTACGGCGAAAGCCTGTGGGATCACCCGCCGCGATCAACCGCGACAGCGTCGGCAGCACCGCCAGTGACACGGCCACCGCCACCATCCCGTGCGGGAGCTGCACCAGCGTCGTCGCCCTCTTCATCCACGCCACGCTGCTCTCGCCCGTCGCGGCCGCCAGCCGCCGGTCGATCATGATCTGAATGTTGCTCAAGATCACGGCTGCTGCCACAGGCAGGTAGAGCAGCACGATCCGCCGCAGTGCTGGGTGGCGTAAATCCAACTGGAAGCGCACCCGCAGCCCCCGCAGGTCCGGCGTCAAGATCAGCATCTGCAGCACCGATCCCAGCAACACGCCCACCGCCAGGCTAAAGGCGTCGAGCTGGTTTGCCAGGAGTGGCACCGCGATGATGATCCCGAGGTTAAACACCGCCGCGCCAAAGGCCGGGAAGGTAAAGCGCTTGAGCGCGTAGAGCAAGGCTGTGATGATCCCCGACACGCCGAAAATCAGTGTCGCCGGCGCGATGATCCGGATCATCCTTGTCACCGCATCCTGCAGCTCGGGTCGAAACGCACCGCCGAGCAGCTCTGGAAAGCTGCCCGTCAGCAGCCACGCCACCTGGGGGGCCAGCAGCTCGAGGAGAAGGACCACCACCGCCAGCACGACGGCGATCAGCGACAGGACGCGGCTGAACACCGCCCACAGATCCATCGGCCCATCCCGCTCACCCACCTCGCTGAACACCGGAACCAGCGCCGCGCTCAGCATTCCACCGATCAGCATGTCATAGATCATCGTCGGGATGGTCGACGCGATGTCGAACGCGCTGACGAGTCCCGTTGCCCCGAACCGGTAGGTGATGATCTGCTCGCGCACCAGTCCCAGAACGCGGCTGGCAACGTTTCCCAGGGCAATGATGCCGGTCGCGCGCGCGATGCTGCCGGCACCCGTCTCCACCGGCGCAGTGGATGCGGAACTCTCTTTCATCGAGCGGGCTGTGCGCTCAGCGACGCACTTCGATCGTCACCTGGCACGGTGGCGGATAGTTTCCCGTCTGGTCGACCACCACCAGGCGCAGTGTGTAGCGGCCGGGGGCATAGCCGCCGCTGTTCAACGTCTCCAACACGCCATTGTTCACCACGTTGTAGTGAAGCTGCCCGACAACCGACCAATTCTGCGGATCGTTGCCCACTCCGATCTCGATCTTGTAGTACTGAAAATTGTCGTGCAGCGCGGTGCCGCGGATGGGCACGGGACCATTCACCGCCTGGTTTATCCCCGGCGACGTAATGCGCACGTTCGGATCGGGACACGCCGGCGGCCGCACAACAGGCGTGGGGGCCTCGACCGCCTGTACTGTCGCCGTCGGCATCACCGCGCGCGTTGGCCTGGCGACAGTCGCCGTGGGTGTCGGCGTGGCGGTCGCCGGCAGCGCGGTAGGCGTCAGGGTAGATACCGGCAGCGGGCCCGCCGTCGTCGTCGTGGTCGGCGACGCGGTGCTCTCCGTCTCACCACTCGGCAGCACGATCGGATTGCTCAGCACAAACACCGTTCCAAGCACGACGATCGTCACCGCTGCCGCCATCACACTTCGCGAGTACCGCCGCCGTTCCTGCTCTTGCTCCAGGGCGAAAATCGAACGTGCGCCGGCACGCCGTGCGAGCAGGGCTCGCCTCAAATAAAACAGAAGCACCAGCCCCAGGACCGCGTATATCCACCATTGATAGTCTGCGAGCAGCTGCAGCACTTGCTCCATACACTAATCCCCGAGAAACGAAAAATCTATGGCGGCGCCGTGCGAAAAAATAGGGAACGAGCCCCGTTCCCTGCACTGGCGTGAGCGTCGCGCAGCGCCGATTTCCCTACAGCCGCTCCAGCACCCCACACAGCAACGTTGTCAGGCGCGGCACAATCTTTTCCCCGGCCATCAGCACCTCCTCGTGCGTCGCCTCTTGCGCCGTCTCTGGATCGGCCACCGCTACGTTGCTGATGCCCGACACGCCCAGCACCCGCATCCCCCCGTGCCGCGCCACCGTCACTTCCGGCACCGTCGACATGCCCACGGCGTC
>DATHUZ010000852.1:0-5780 GCA_035461725.1 Anaerolineae bacterium | reverse complement strand
CAGCGAGCAGGTGTTCGCGGGCGGAGTCCCATTGCTCCATCTGGATGCAGACGACGCCGGCATCGTTGAGTGCCTCGGCCTCGCCTGTCTGGTTGCCCGCGCGGTTGTAGAGATCGCGCGCCTGCGTCAAGGCGTCAAGGGCTTGATCATACTCGCCAGCGCGGTAGGCGTCGATCCCGTTGTCGTACAGCTTTTTGGCCTCGTCATTTGTCATGGAGTCCTCCTACTCGATCCTGGTTTACGTCGAACTGCGCCGGGCGAGCGGCACGCGTAAAATGATCGACGTGCCGGTGTGCGGCGGGGTGGAAGATGATTCGATGCTGAGCTGGCTGTCGATCAGGTCGGCACGCTCGCGCATGGTCAACAAGCCAATGCTGCCGGTGCGATCGTAGCTTGCTTCTACCGCTCCGGGGTCAAAGCCACGGCCATTATCTTCGATCACCACGCGCAGGTAGCTGTCGTCGAGAGAAAGGCGCAGCCACACGTCGCGCGCGCCGGCGTGTTTTTTGGCATTGTTGACGGCCTCCTGGACGATGGCAAAGACGGTGACTGCGGTCGAGTTGTTCAGCTCGGGCAGGCCGGGCGTGGCTTCCAGGTGCACGCCAAACTCCTCGCCTCCCTGTAATTGCTGCACGTACGTCTCGAGGGCCGGGACCAGGCCCTGGGTTTCGAGGATCAGGGGCCTGAGCTCAAAGAGGGCCAGGCGCGCCTGCTGGGTCGCCTGCCTGGTCAGGTCGCGCAGTGCCTGGAGCTCGGACCTGGCGGCGTCGGGCTTGCGCTCGATCAAGCGCTCGAGGTGGTCGATGCCCATGGAAATGGCCGACAGGAACTGCACCGTGCCGTCGTGCAGGTTGCGCGCGACCTGGCGGCGGACATTTTCCTGGGCCTGGATGATGCGATCTCGATCATCGCGCAGGTTCTGGTAGAGCTGGGCATTCTCGATGGCAATCGCTGCCTGGTTGGCCGTCGTTACCATCAGGCTGAGGTCTTCGGAATCAAACCCAGCATCGCTCCGCTTGTTTAGCGCTTCGAGCACACCGATCGTTTTGCCCCGGATCTGGATGGGCACGGCCACGACCGAGTCGGTGAGGAAACCGGTACGCGCGTCTACGTCTGGATTGAAACGCCTGTCCTGACGCGCATTGTTCACGACGACCGGCACGCCGTGTGACGCCACCCAGCCGGCAATGCCCTCTGTCAGCTCTGTGCGCTGTTTGCGCAATAGATCGCCCATCTCGCCGTGTGTGTACTCGAACACCAGCTCTTTGGAGTCCTGATCGATCAGCATCAGGGCGGAAGCGCTGGCGTCGAGAACGGCCGTGGCGAGCTGCAGCGTATCGTTCAGCACTTTGCCCAGGTCAAAAGTCGAAGCCATCGACTGAGCCACCTGGTAAAAGAGCGTGAGCTGACTCAACCGCTCTTTGGTGAGCGACAGATCTGCGGTCACGCTGATGGCACGGCCGACGGCTGTCAGGAATTGTGCGAGCATGGCGCGTGGATTTCCCACAGGCACGCGCTCGGCCTTGTAGGCGAGGGAGATGGTGCCCACGACCTTGCCATCGTCGACGATGAGTGAATGGAGCGCGACTTCGTCGGTGCCTGGCACCGCCTGACAGGCGAGCGAGGAGGCTTTTTCCCTGGACACTGCCCATCGGCCGGTGGTAATGCGCTGCTCGATGCCCGACTCCCAACGGTCAAAGTGGGCGGATACGGCGGCGGAGAATTTGCCGCGCCGTAGGTTCAGCGTCGGGCGGACCAGGTAGCAAAGGGACCCGGCCCGCGCGCCGAGGTCGGTAATGGCCACAGAGAGTGCTTCGGAGGCAAGGCCAATAGGCTCGTGGTGAACCAGGAGCGCAGACAGCCTTTCGACAGCGACTCGGGCGCCCACGCCGGTGGGCAACGTCTCTTCTTTACTCACTTTTTCCGTTTCCTCGGACAGGATCGGCAACTCGCACACGTGTGGTGTGCCAGACGCTGTTCGTGGACTAGTAGGTGATGTCGAGCAGCGTCTCTGCGATCTGCCGGAGGCTATCGGCTTTCATCGCACTCAGGAGCATGGCGATGCGCAGGTAGAGTGCATTGGTGGGCTTGAGCACAAAGTCGCGCACATCGGGAGGCATCTCGTCGAGACGTGCCAACGCCTCGCGTTCCTGCTGTCCCTTGCTCAGGAGCGCAGTCTCCTGGTCGACAAAGTCGACCAACGTTTTGCCACACCACCCCGCAGCGATTTCGAGCGCGGCGAGTGGAATATCGGCCTTGCCACTCTCGAACTCGGCGATCGCCTCGGGCGTGCACCCCAACAAGCCGGCCGCCTCCGCCACGGTCAGCCCCGACGATGCCCGGCACCTGCGAAACTCGATGGCGACCATCTTGCGCCTGAGTGCCATGAGCTGGGCCACGGGCAGCGGCTCTTGCAGCCCGGGTGCGTCCGGACCACGCTCATCGTCCCACAAGGTCTCGAGTGGCACCCCGAGCAGATACGCAAGCACCTCGAGCTGCGGCAGGGAGAGACCCTGCTCTCCCTGCTCGTACTCGGCATACGCCGCCGAAGTGCAGTCAAGCAGCTCTGCGCATTCCCCCTGGCTGATGCCAGAGCGCGTGCGTACTTGCTTTACCAGGACGCCGACGATCTTGTTGCGAATGGCGATCTGCTGTGACGCTGCCATTAGCCTTTGCCTCCGACAAAAACAAGAAAAACGGAACTGGATACAGGATAGAACAGGGGCTATTATAACACAGATGGCCCAAGTAGACAACCCGGCGAGGTGTTGCATCACGGTGGGTAGAGTATGCCATGCCCTGTCGGGCGCCACGAGGAATGAAAATGCTGGCAACGGGCGAGCCGGCAGGATGCCGGCGGTCCGACGGCGGCACGGGGGGTGTTTGCGAAGGAAAGAGAGGGTTATGGTTCTATCGTGGCGGTGGCGGTGACCTCCGGGGTCCAGGTTGGAGTGGGCGGCTCTGCCGTTGGGGTCCAGGTTGGGGTGGGCGGCTCGACGGTCGGCGTGACCGTGGGGGTCTCGGTGGAGGTGGGGGCGATGGTGGGCGTGGCCGTGGGCAGCGCATTCTGCACCATCACCCACGTGCGCGCCTCGACGGCGTTGCCCGCCTGGTCGAACACGAGGACACGGAGCGTATAGTCGCGGTTGTCGAGTGGCAAGACGTTCCAGACGGCAAGCAATCCACCATCGACGGGCTCGTAGACGGGGCCAACGACGTGGCCCCAGCCGATGGGATCGCGGCCCTCGCCGTACTCGACGACATAGTGGTCGAACCCCGGCACGCCGGTGCGCCCCGAGATATAGACCTCACCGCCCACCGTCTCACCGGGCACCGGCTGCAAGATCGACACGTCGGAAGGGCCGGTGTGCACGGGGCAGGGCTCGCCGGGCGGCTGTGGAATGTTGTGCTGTTCTGCCCAACGCCGGCCCTCTTCGCCCGGCAGCACGTAGAAGTAACGCCGCTCGACGACGTGCTCGGGACAGTACTCGGTGGCGAGCGCGCCGGTGCTGACGTCGATAGACACGAACTGGTGAAAGTCGAATTCCGGCCCGAGAGGCCCCTGCCCCGCGGCAAAGATCTCGACGCGCTGCCTGTCGGCAGGTGTCGCCTCGCCCGGCTGGGCACCAGAGTCGATACTGATGACGTGCTCTTCGATGCCGTCGGGCCGGGCGAACTGCTCGGCGGGCCTGCCGGCGAGGGCGCGCTCCATGACGTTGTGCCAGATTGGTCCGGCACCACGCGCGCCGGATACACTCTGCATCGGAGTGTTGTCGGCGTTGCCCACCCAGACGCCGGTGACGAGCCCGGGAGTGTAGCCAATGGTCCAGGCGTCGCGATAGTCGTCGGTGGTGCCGGTTTTGGCGGCTGCGGGGCGCGACAGGCGCAGGACGTTGTTCTCACCGAACGACGGCGCGCGTGCGGCGTTGTCGGCCAGGATGTCTGTGATCAGGTAGGCGTGCTGGGGGCTAACGACTTGCTCCCCGGTCGGCGCCTGGTACTCTTCGATCACGCGGCCTGACGAGTCCTCCACGCGCAGGATGGCGACCGCGGGCACGCGCCTGCCGCCGTTGGCCAGCGTGGCATAGGCGCCCGTCATCTCGAGGAGGGTCACCTCGCCACCGCCGAGGGTGAGGCTCAGGCCATAATCCTGCCGGTTCAGCGAGTCGATGCCCAGGCGGCGGGCGGCGTCGAGCATGGCCGGCAGCCCGATAAAGTCGAGGGTCTTGACCGCAGGGACGTTGAGGGAGCGGGCGAGTGCCTCTCTCACACGCACGGGGCCATGCTCCTGGTCGTCATAATTCTTGGGCACGTAGGGGCGGCCGAGGGCATCGTGGAACTCGGTGCGCACGTCCCAGATCAGAGTCGCCGGCGTCCATCCCTTTTCGAACGCGGTGACATAGGTCACCGGCTTGATCGACGAGCCTGGCTGTCGTGGGCGGAGGGCGACGTTGACCTGCCCGTCGATCGAGGCATCGTTAAAATCGGCGCTGCCGAGCATGGCAAGGATCTCGCCGGTTCCCGGGCGCAGGACGACGACGGCGGCGTTGGTGGCGTGGCGGTCGGCCAGGGTTTGCAGGTGAGCGCGGACTTCTTCCTGGGCGATATTCTGGATGTTGGCATCCAGAGTGGTATAGACGCGCAGTCCACTGCGATAGATGACGTCGGCCCCATACTTTTGCTCGAGAAGCTGCTGTATCCAGGTGACAAAGTGGGGTGCGTCGGTGCGCACACGGCGTGGCTCGAGCACCAGCTCTTCGGCTAACGCGGCGTCGGCCTCTGCCTGCGTAATATAGCCCGCCTCCACCATCAAGCGCAGGACGACGCCCTGGCGCCGCTTGGCCCCTTCAAAGTTGGTGTAGGGGTCCCAGTAGGCGGGTGCCTGGGGCAGGCCGGCGAGGAAGGAAGCCTGCGCGAGCGACAGGCTGCCGGCGGTGGTGTTAAAGTAGGTCTCTGCGGCGGCCTCGATGCCGTACGCGAGGCTGCCATAGTTGATCTCGTTGAGATAGATCTCGAGGATATCGCGCTTGGAATAGCGGCGCGTCACCTCAGAGGCGAGCACGGCCTCGCGTACCTTGCGCTGCAGCGTCTGCTCGGTGCGCTCTTCGGGTGACAACAAGACGAGGCGCACCAACTGCTGTGGGATGGTGCTGGCGCCCGACACGACGCCGCCCGCCTCTACGTTCTGCAGAATGGCGCGCGCGATGCCGATCGGGTCGACGCCCGGGTGCTGCCAGAAGCGTGGATCTTCGGTGGCGACGGTGGCATTGACCAGGTAGGGGGAGATGTCCTCGTAGGGCACGAGGATACGCCGGCCGCCGGTTGGGTCGAGGATCTCGTGGAGCAGGTTGCCGTTGCGGTCAAAGATCTGGGTGCTGACAAAGGTGGCCGCCCGTCCGCGCAGCGCCTCGGCCGACGGGAGATCGGCGGCAATGACGGCATAGGCCCCTACAAAGAGGCAGGCCAGGATCAACAAGATAAATACCACGGACAGCGACGAGATGACGGCGACGTTTCCAAAGCTCGGCCCGGGATCAGGCGCAGGAGGAGGCGGGGGAGGGACGCGTGGTGGTGGCGGCGGAACGTACTGCCGGTCGTACCCGCGACGGCTTGCCGGTGGGTGGGCCGGCTGGTGCTGCTGAGGCCGCTGCTGTCGCCGGGCCGGATCTGGGCGCTGCTGCGGCGTCCACCCACACTGGCCCTGGGGATACAATGGGGTAGTCGGAGTAGTAACCTGGCAATGGTGCGGGGGCGGTGTCCGCGGCCACTCGGCCGGGGGG
>DATHUZ010000851.1:0-2560 GCA_035461725.1 Anaerolineae bacterium | reverse complement strand
CCCTCGATGCCCTGCGAATCCCATGGACCACCCAGGTCCCAGCGCCAGCCGAACATCAGGTAGGCACGCACCGTGTCGTCGCCATAGCGGTCCACCAGGTTGTCGGGCGCAACGACGTTGCCCCGGCTCTTGGACATCTTTTCACTGTCCTCGCCCAGGATAATCCCCTGGTTGCGCAGCTTGGCCATCGGCTCGTCGAGCTCCACGATCCCCAGGTCACGCATCACCTTGGTAAAGAAGCGCGTGTAGATCAGGTGCATCGTCGCGTGCTCGATCCCACCTGTGTATACATCCACGGGCAGCCAATACTCGCCCTCGCGGGGATCGAACGGCATCGAGTCCGCATCCGCCGGCTCCGCCTCTCTGTAGTAGGGGCTGAGGTACGCGTACTGGTACCACGACGAGCACATAAAAGTATCCATCGTGTCGGTCTCGCGCGTGGCAGGTCCGCCGCAGCTCGGGCACGTGGTGTTCAGAAATCCCTCGTGAAATCTGAGCGGGCTCTCCCCCGTCGGGCGGAACTCGGCGTCCTCGGGCAGCAGCACCGGCAAATCCTCGTATGGGACCGGCACCGTGCCACACTCGTCACAGTAGACGATCGGGATCGGCGCGCCCCAATAGCGCTGGCGGCTGATCAACCAGTCGTGCAGCCGGTAGTTGACGCGAAAGTGCCCCTTCCCCATCTCCTCGAGCCACGCCGTCACCCGCTGCTTGGCCACGTCGCCCGGCGTACCGCTGAACTGCCCCGAATGGATCATCGTTCCATATTCGGCGTGGAACAGCACCGGCCGGTAGAAGGGCTGGCCCCACAGCATCTCCATCGTCGTGCGCACGCGGCGCACCGATGGCTCTAGCGAGTGGCAGCGTGCGATTATGATCGCGTCGCTCTCACGCGAATCGAGGGCCAGGTATTGATCCTCGCCCGGCCTGTCGCCGCCAAAGAGAAAGAGCCAGCGCCCGCCGACCACCTCGCACCAGTAGCCGGGTTCCAGGTAGCGGGCCACCAGGTCGACGTAGCGGTCGATATCATCCGCCAGCATCGACACCATCAAGTCGCCATCGCGCTCCTCGAACTGGAACCCTTCCTTCTCGAGTGCCTGGCGACCCCCTTCGCGCAACGACCCGCCGACCAGCACGCTGCGCGTAGCCCCGTCAGGCCGGTCGATCACGGGGATGATCGGCAGGCCGAACTTGATCGCGAACTCGAAATCGCGCTCGTCGTGCGCGGGCACCGCCATGATGGCGCCCGTGCCGTAGGTCATCATCACATAGTCGGCAATCCAGATCGGGATCTGCTCCTCGTTCACGGGGTTGATGGCATAGGCCCCGGTGAACACGCCGGTCTTGGCCTTTTCCGTGCTCAGCCGCTCGATCTCGGTCTGGCGCGAGGCTTGGGCCACGTACGCGTCTACTTCTACACGCTGCTCGGCCGACGTCAGTTTCTCCACCAGCGGGTGCTCAGGCGCCAGGACCATAAAGGTGGCCCCCCACAGGGTGTCGGGGCGTGTGGTAAACACCACAATTTCGTCACCCTCTTCTGAGCGAAACACGACGTCCGCACCTTCGCTGCGCCCGATCCAGTTGGTCTGCATCGCCTCGACGCGCTCGGGCCAATCGATGCCACGGAAGTCGAGCAGCTCGTCGGCATAGTCGGTGATGCGAAAGAACCACTGCTCCAGGTTCTTGCGCGTCACGGGGGTGCCACAGCGCTCGCAATGCCTGTCCTCGCCCCACACCTGCTCGCGTGCCAGCGTCGTGTTGCACTGTGGGCAAAAATCGACAGGTGCAAAGGACCGGTACGCGATCCCCGCGTCGTAGAATTTGCGAAAGAACCACTGTGTCCAGCGATAGTAACCGGGCAGACAAGAGACCGCTTCCCGCTCCCAGTCGAACATGGCGCCCATGGTGCGCAACTGGCGGCGCATCTTTTCGATGTTCGACATCGTCCACACGTGTGGGTGAATACCGCGCTGGATGGCCGCGTTCTCGGCGGGCAGCCCAAAAGCATCGAACCCGATGGGAAAGAGGACGTTGTAGCCGCGCATACGCATGAAACGGGCACGTGCGTCCGCGGGCGCCATGGCGTACCAGTGGCCGATGTGCAGGTCACCACTCGGGTAGGGCAGCATCGTCAGCGCGTAATGCTTCGGCCTGCCTGGCTGCACCTCCGATCGATACAGACCCTCGGCCTCCCACCGCGCCTGCCACCTGGCTTCGATCTCTTGCGGTTTATACTCTTCGCTCATCGTTCTCCTTGACGTCGGCGTAAGCTAGCTCGTGCGTGCGTCCACGCGCCCGTCCGTCAGGAACCGGCCAGGCGGATTGTCGCCGCGCCAGTATAGCCTAAAACGGAGCCATCGTCAACTCTGGTTATCTTGTTCCTTGGGGCACGTACGTTTCAGATTCCTGGGCACGCCGAGTGCCGGCGAAGCCTTTTACCCTTTGGTCTTTTGCCCGGTGGGGTCAGACCACGTAGACCAGCCGCAGTCCGCCCCACTCGACGCGGTGGCCAGCGTCGTCTACCTGGCTGGTGACCTCACGCGTCAGCAGGCCCAGGTCG
>DATHUZ010000850.1:0-6047 GCA_035461725.1 Anaerolineae bacterium | reverse complement strand
GGGTTCGACGTCGCGCTGGCGCGCGAGATGGCAGCCCGGCTGGCGCCGGGGGTGCGTGCCCGGGTCGTGTCTGTTGGGTTCGACGGGCTGTACGATGCGCTGCTTGCCGGCCGCTGCGACGCCGTCCTGTCGGCGCTCCCCTACGAGCCGATGCGCACCCAGGACGTCACCTACTCGGTGGCCTATTTCAACGCGGGGATCGTGATCGTCGTTGCAGAGGGCGCCACAGATGTCGCCGCGCTAAAAGATCTGGAAGGGCACGTCGTCGGCGTGGAGTGGGGCTTTGTGCCCGAAGGCGACACGCGCGAGCGCGAGCTCCTGCGCACGCTGGCGCCACGCCGTTACAACACCGCGGGCGACGTGCTGCGTGCACTCGGCGCGGGCGAGGTGGAGGCGGCACTGGTGGACCGGATCAGCGCGCTGGCCTACGCGCGCGAGTGTGGTGGCATCGAGATCGTGGGCGAGCCGCTCCACGACTTGAACTATGTCGTGCCCGTCCGCCCCGACAGCTTTCGACTGTTGAGCGAGATCAACCGCGTGCTGCTCGAGATGCGCAAGGACGGCACGCTCGACAGGCTGCAGGAGAGCTGGTTCTAGGCAAGCGAGGTCCCCGCCGAACAGGCCGGGGACCTCGTAGTGCACGATTTGACTCTAGCTCCTCCGCACCGCCCGGCGCACCAGCAAGAATACACCGCCGATGATGAGGACGATGAGGATGCCCCAGGCCAGCAGCGCCAGCCACGCCAGGGCAGATTGTTGCCACGTGACATCCCGTACCTGCGCTCGCGTCTCGGCGATTCCACCGCCCGCCGCTTCCGGCAGGACATCTTGAGCCGGCTCGGCCCCGGCCTGCGCTTGCGGCACCGCCTCTTCTTGAGGCGCCACCTCTTCAGGTGCGATCTCCTTCGAGAGCGCCGATTCTTCCTCAGGTGCGGGTGCCGCCAGCGCTGCGCCTTCTTCCTCGGGTGCGGGTGCCGCCAGTGCTGCAGCTTCCTCTTCTGGCTCCTCTCCGGGCGCTGTTTGAACCCCTGGCACCTCGGACCTGGGCGCCTCGCGTCCCAGGGGAAGCGACAAGGGCGCCGCACTCGGCTGCCCAAGCGCCAACACCTGCCCGCGTGCATCCACAAAGGTGAAGGTTGGCTGTCCGGTGATGCCAAGCGCGCTCCGTGATACGCGGACCAGTGTCCCGGTAAAGGCGTCCCCTCCAGTTGGAGCTGCGGCCGCGAGGCGGACGATCACCCTGTTTCCCTGCACCTGGATCGACTGCACCAGCGACTCGGTCCGTGCGCCCTGTGGCACCATAAAGGCTCCCAGGACGTACTCCTGCTGCCAGTTCACAGGTGAATCCGGCGCTGGCTCCTGGCCAAAGTGGGCCGCCCACGCCTCGGCGCTGTCGAGCACCAGGAAGGTGGGGCGCGGCAGGACGAATCGCGCCGCGTTGGTCGGGATGCGGACAAAGGGCACAGTGCCAACCTGGGGCCCGGGCTCAGCGCGCGCCTGGATAGTGAAGGTGGCCCGGGCGACGATCGACTGGCCCGGAACCTGTGCTATCACCTGCAAAGCACCCGCCCCCTGCCAGTCTCTGGCTGCGGGCAGAGTGATCTGCGCCTGGAAGCGTCCGTCGGGTCCCGTCACTGTCTCGCCCACCTTGAAGAAGGAGGACGTGTCCTGTCCTGACACACCCACCACGATGTCGACCTGTGCATTGGCTGGGTATCCCTGGCCGGTGACGGTCACCCTGTCGCCGAGCGTGCCGGACGGAGGCTGGAGCGTGATCGACGGCTGCGCCGCCGGCACCGTCGCGGTCGCCGTGGGCGGCACACCGGTTGGAACACGGGTCGACGTCGCCGTTGGCGGAACCGTCGTCCGCGTCGGTGGGATTCCAGTCGCCGTCGGCGTGTTGGTGGGTGGGGCCGTGGTCACCGTCGACGTCGCCGTGGCGGGGATCTGCGACCAGGTGAGGCGGATCAGCGCGCCGCCCAGGTGTTCGTAGAACTCGAGGCGCACATCGTGCCCTCCCGCCGCCAGCGCAATCGTCGCCTCGTCGGTCGTGTAGCCGTCCCGCCACGAGTCGATGATGAGCTGGCCGTCGATCCAGAGGCGCGCGCCGTCATCCGACACGACGACGAACCGGTAGGTTCCGCCCTGCGACAACTGCAACCGGCGCGTCCAACGCACCGCAAAGTTCTCGGCGGGGATGTCGTGGCGTGGGGAGCCGGCGCCCCAATTAAAGTCGATGGCCGGGTCGTTGCGCTCAAAGCGAGGCGCGCCGCTCAGGTCGCGCACCGGATAGTAGCTGCCCCTCCACTCGGGATACTCGGTGACAGGCACCCAGTTGAGGCGCACGCGTCCCTGGCCAAAGCGATTGTAGTACTCCAGGCGGATGGATGCCTGGCCAGACAGGTAGAGGTTGGCGGCGAACTCGCGCGGTGCGCCATCCTCCCACGCGTCAATGAGCAGGTTGTTGTTGACCCACAGCCGCGCGCCGTCGTCCACCAGGAGCTGGAAGCGATAGTTGCCCGTGTCAAAGGTCCACTGCCTCGACCAGCGCGCGGACCAGTTTTCGGCGGGGATGCCTGCGGCAGGCCGCTCGCCGGCATCGAGGTCAAAATCCACGACGCGATCGTTGCGCACCAGGTCGGGGTCCCCCTGGAGCGCCGGATTGTCGTAATACTCACCGCGCCAGTCTGTGATCTGCACGGCGGTGGGGCTCGGCGGCACGCGGGTCGCGGTTGGAACAGGGGTGTTGGTTGGCGCCGGCGTCGCCGTCGGCACAGGGGTATTGGTATTGGTCGGCGCCAGCGGCGCGGTGGTCTCGGTGGGCGCAGCAGGCACCGACGTTTCCGTGGCGGTGGCCGGCACGTCTGTGGGCGCCGGGGTGTCGGTCACGGCGGCTGCGGCCGTCGCCGTCGCGGTGACGGGTGTGGCCGACGGAACCACGAGCGTGGGCGCCGTCGAGGTCGCAGCGGGTGTCTCTTCCTGCACCGCCGACGTAAACGTGGGGACCGGTGTAGGCACTTGTGTGGGTGCGGGCGCACAGCCGGCCACCAACACCAGTGCCAGCAGAACCAGGGCTGAAACTTGGATGAGATGACTCTTCTTCATGAGTAAACTCCGATCGTCGAGATGATCCGAAACGGGCTAACACACCATTGTGGGGAACAACAAGGCACCATAACGGCGACGGCCATGCCGCCGTAAGAGTATTATACCATAAGCAGTGTTGCTCCGCAAGTTAAAAATAGGGCAGAGATCGTAAAAATAACCGGGGGCCAATCACGCTTCGGGCGTAAGGAAACCCAGCTCGCGCAGCACGCGCCTGAGCTGCGGCAGGTGCTCGTGGCGCACGAGCGCCGTCGTCGGCGAGAGCTGCCTGTCGATCAGAGCGCGCGTCTCGGGCAGTGCCATCAGCTCGCGCAGCGCACGCTCACTCTTGGCGTGCAGCAGCACCACCTCCTGAATCGCCACCTGCCCGTGGCGCTCTGCCCACGCCTGGATCTTGCCGGCGACGTTGGCCGGCACCCGGCCGGCGGTCACCTGGCGCAGAAAGGCGAGCACCTGGTCGGCACGGATCCCGCGCGCCAGCCCCCTGCCCAGCGAGCCGGCGTTGAGATGGTAGCGGTAGACCATCTCGTTCTTTAGCGATGCGGCGGGACGGGGTAGAGAGCCATGAGGGTCGGCAAACCGCTCGAGCTGAAAGCGCGTATAGAGGCTGGCGGGCAGCCGCACCTCGACAGAAAAGTCGGGGCGCACGACGACGGGGGGCGACGGAGGGACCTCGACCGGCGGCGGCTCCACGTCCGCCGCCTGCTGCGAGTCGAGGCTCTCCCGGAGAAAGGTGAGGCCCGCGGGCGTGACCTTGCACGCAGCTCCGCCGCCTGCCCCCTCAGAGCCGGGCAGTGACCCATCCGCCACGCTCAGCAGGCCGAGCCAGGCAAGAGCCCCGGTGCAGAGGTCGGCGATGAGCGCTCCTTCCACCCGATCCCACGACTCAAAGCCCGACAGGTAGTCGCCGCTCTGTGCGTCGCGCACGTGCCAGCCGGTATAGTCGCCGTCGGGCCGCTGAAAGTCGGGATCGGTGTCCTTGATCGCCGCGACCAGCGATTCGAGAGACCACCATTCCTGGGTGGGACAGCGAGCGAGGAACGCAAAAAGCGCATAGCGCACAGCAACCGGATCGTAGCGCTGGTACCAGGCCGCTTCCGTGTCGCAGTCGATCGTGGGTACGTGGCAGAGATCGTTCCACGTGGGGTCGTCTCGCCACCCGCGCTGCAGGACCGTGAGCTGTTCGCCGGCCTCGGCGACCAGCCAGCGCCTGGCAGGGCCGGCCTCCAGCCCGAGCAAACCGCTCTCCGTATCGCGGGCCACCAGGCCCAGGTGGGCAGCCAGGTGACGGGCCAGCTCGAGCCGGCCCTCTTCCGCCCATGGCACGCGCTCACTCAATTGTGCCTGGTCCCGGGGTGAAAGGTGACCGGCCGCATCGGGGCGGATGTCCCGGGTCTGAACGAGGGCGAGGTAGTGGAACACGTCCTCTACGAGCGAGCCCTGGCCCGCGGCCGGATCGCCAACAGGAGTGACGGCGTCGACGTGAAAGCGGGTCTCGGCCACCGCCGGCTGAGGCAGGAGCGAGCGCACGTCATCTGGAACATAGACAAACTCGACCGCGCCGCTCGTTTCCTCACCAAAGGCGCGAAAGATCAGCCCCGCGTACCAGAGCTCCTCAGTGGAGTTGGCCGGTGCCCGCCACGGTGCCTCGCGCGCCAGGCGGCCGGGCCCCACGTACCGGATCTCACCGAACCGGCGCAGGAAGCGGGGCGCGCGTTGGCGCCCACCGGCGGCGAGTAACACCCCGAGCGCGTCGCGCGCATCAGGGCTGAGACGGGCCACCACCGTGCGCAGCGACAGCGGGTCGAGCAGTGCCTGCGCGAGGCTGTCGACCGCCTCGGTCTGCACATTCGTTTCGAGCGTTATGCCCCGGCTGTCGGCCACAGCACGAAGCATGGCCATGTCGTAATCTACCAGAGAGCGGTGCAAGTCGTGCATACTGCCTTGCCAAAATCGTCTGTCACGAGTATAATATCGCCCACAAGGCGCTCAGGCCATTCATCAGTGGATTCGCCTACCGTTTCGCCCGAATCGTGAGCGCCCAGGAGGAAAATAGTGTCCAAATCGTCACCCTCGAGAGACCTGCGAGAGTCGGCAGGTTTTCTCGCCGGCCTGGTGAAGCAGGCGCGCCTGTCGTGGCGCTTGTTCCGCGACGGGCGCGTGCCGGGCTGGCTCAAGCTCGTTCCCATTGCCAGCCTGCTCTACCTGCTGTCGCCCGTCGACATCTTGCCCGACCTGGTACTGCCGGGCCTGGGGCAGATCGACGACCTGGCCATGCTGCTGCTGGCAGCCAAGGTGTTTGTGGATCTCAGTCCACCTGGCGTGGTGCGCGAGCACCTGGCCGAGATCTTTGGGGTGCCGCGCGAAAGCGGCGCCGGCAGCGAAGAGACGGCAGGCTACATCGACGCGCCGTACCATTTCGTGGACGACGAGGAATAGAATAAAGAAACTGGTATTGACAAAGGAGTCTTTCATGGCCGATGACGCGTACCGTTTGCCGAACGAGATTGCGACCGAGCTGGATCTCAGCCCATCGACGCTGCGCCGCTGGTCGAACGAATTTTCCGACTTTTTGTCGGCTCCTGCCGGCCGGCCCGAGCCGGAGCCGGGAAGCAGAATGGCGCACCGGCGGTATACCGACCAGGACCTCGAAGTGCTGCGCACCGTCAAGCACCTCCTGTCGGATGGCATGACCTACGTCCAGGTCGCGCGCCGGCTCGAGGCACGGATGATGCGGGGCACCGGAGGTGAAGAGGCTGCGGACGACACACCAGGCCGTGCGCCGGGCGTGGGCACCGCGCTCGCGGCGACATGGGGAGACGGTGCCGCGGCGGCACCCGCCGTGTCCGTCCTGGCCGACACGCTGCACACCGTCGCCGACGGCCAGCAGCTTCTCCTCGGCAGCCAGCAGGCCAACCGTGAGCTCCTGTCGGTCGTCCTGC
>DATHUZ010000849.1:0-3495 GCA_035461725.1 Anaerolineae bacterium | reverse complement strand
GGATTTGACTTTTTCTCACCCTGGAAGCATAATAGCCGTAGGAGGAGATCAGGGGAGGCGCGTATGGGCGTAGAGGCCATCACCTACGGCAGGGTGACGTGGATCAATATCGAAAAACCAACCCCCGACGACATGACCTGGCTGCGCCAGCGTTTTCCCTTCTTCCATCCCCTCGACCTCGAAGACTGCCTGAGCCGCATCGAGCGTCCCAAGATCGACGAGTACGAAGACTATTTGTTCATCATCATGCAGTTCCCCGTGTTCGACCGTGCCCGGCGCGTCAGCCGGCCCGGCGAGGTCGACTTTTTCATCGGTGCCGGCTATCTCGTCACGGTGCACGATGGCAACCTGTGGCCGGTCACCAAGTTCTTCGACGACTGCCAGGTCGACGATCTGGCGCGCCAGCGCCACATGGGGCGTGGCTCGAGCCGGCTCCTGCACGACGTGATCGACCGCCTGGTGGACTATTGCTTTCCTATCTTCTACAAGGTGGATGCCAACATCCGCGAGATCGAATACGAGGTCTTTGGCGCCGATATGCCCACCGTGCTGCAAGAGATCTCGATGGTTCGTCGCGACATCATCGCCCTGCAGCGGATCGTCAAGCCCCAGATTGCCATCGTCGCCAACCTCGAGCATAAAGACCGGCCCTTCATCCGCGAGGATCTCGAGGTCTATTTCGGCGACGTGCTCGACCACATCAACAAGGCGTGGGACATGATCGAGGACTTTCGCGGCGTGATCGACGGCCTGAGCGACACGGCCAATACCCTGGCTTCGTACCGGATCAACGAGGTGATGCGCATGCTGACCCTCATCTCCGTGATCATGCTGCCGCTGACACTCCTGTCGGGCATCTATGGCATGAACGTCCCGCTGCCCCTGGACGATTCGCCCTTTTCTTTCCTCTTTGTCCTGTCGCTGATGGTGCTGCTCGCCATCGGCATGATCGTCTACTTTCGTAGACGCAACTGGATCTAGCCGCCGGCGAGGACCGGCGCGCGCGAAGGCGAGGTGCTGGCATGAAACTGGAATTCCTGGGTGCGGTGCGCACAGTCACCGGGTCGATGCACGTGCTGACGGTGGGCGAGGGGGCGAGCGCTCGCCGTATCCTGCTCGACTGCGGGCTCTTTCAGGGCAAGCGGCAGGAGAGCTTTGAGCGGAACCGCAATCTACCCTTCGATGCGGCAGGCATCGACGCCATGGTGCTGTCGCACGCCCACATCGACCACTCGGGCAGTGTGCCGACGCTGGTCAAGCGTGGCTTCAGGGGCAACGTCCTGGCCACCCCGGCCACCCGCGACCTGTGCGCGGCCATGCTGCGCGACTCGGCACACATCCAGGAGGAAGACGTCGAGTATGTGAACAAAAAGCGAGCCAAGGAAGGGTTACCCCCCGTCGAGCCGCTCTACACGATGGATGAAGCGACCCACAGCCTCCGCAGTTTCGTGACGGTGGGCTATGGCCGGCCGCTGCCCGTGGTGCCAGGCGTGACGGTTACCTTTCACGATGCGGGGCACATCCTCGGCTCGGCACTCGTGGTGCTCGACGTCGAGGAGAATGGCCGGCGGAAGCGGCTGCTTTTTACCGGCGACCTGGGCCGGCCCGGCCTGCCGATCCTGCGTGATCCCGAGGTGGTGGAGGGCGTCGACTATTTGATCATCGAGAGCACGTATGGCGACCGCCTGCACGATCCGGTGGCAGCGGTCGACAAGGCGCTGCGCGACGTGGTGCTCGACACTTACCGCCGCGGCGGCAAGGTGATCGTGCCTGCCTTTGCCGTCGGCCGCACCCAGGAGCTGGTCTATGCGCTGCACCAGCTCGTCGAGGCGAGAAAGATCCCCGATCTTCCGATCTATGTAGACAGTCCACTCGCGGTGAACATTACCGAGGTGTTCCGGCTTCACCCCGAGTGCTACGACGCAGATACGAACGCATTCATGGCGAGTGGCAACGGCCGCGATCCCTTTGGCTTTTACCGCCTCACGTATGTTCGCGCGGTAGAAGCGTCGAAAGAGCTGAACTTTTTGCGGCAGCCGGCGATCATTATCAGTGCCTCGGGCATGGCCGAGGCGGGGCGGATTTTGCATCACCTCAAGAACAACGTCGAGGATCCAAACAGCACGGTGTTGATTGTTGGCTGGCAGGCCCCGCACACGCTCGGCAGGCGCCTCGTCGAGCGCCAGCCGGTCGTCAAGATCTTTGGCGAGGAGTTCAAGCTGCGCGCGCGCGTCGAGACGATCAATGGCTTTAGCGCCCACGCCGATCGTGACGAGCTGCTGAGCTACGTCCGGGCGCTGGGGCCGGCACGGCTGCAAGCCACGTTCGTCGTGCACGGCGAAGAGCCCTCCAGCCTCTCGCTCGCCGACGGGCTGAGGGGCATCGGCGTCAAGGACGCCATAGTGCCGACGGTGGGGCAGGTGGTCGACCTCACAACCCCATGATCGTCCGTGCGATGGAGAAATAGATGAACAGCCCTGTGGCGTCTACCAAAGTGCTCATCACAGGGCCAGAGACAACCGTGGGATCGATGCGCAAGCGCGCGGCGACGAGTGGCAGCAAGGCTCCAACCCCGGTCGCCCACAAGACGAGGGCGACGATGGTGGCCGCAACGGTGGAGGCCAGCGCCGGATTCGGCTCCCAGGTGATCGCGCGAACGTAAGCAACGGCTGCCATGCCAAGCCCCAACACCAGGCCGACCAGCGCCTCGTGTGCCCACACGCGCACGGCGTCTCCTGGCTCCACTTCTCCCATGGCGAGGGCGCGGATGATGGTGGCGGTCGTCTGGTAGCCGGCGTTGCCGCCGGTGCCGATGAGCAGCGGGACAAAGACCGCTAACGAGACGACGGCCTGGAGCTCGTCTTCAAAAATGCGCATCACCGAGCCGGTGAGCGTGGCCGTCAGAAAGAGGAGGAGCAGCCAGCCGATCCGCTTGCGGGCCACCGTCAGCACGCCCGTGTCGAGGTAGGGGCGATCGAGGGGCTGCGCGCCGGCCAGGCGCTGGATGTCCTCCGTCGCCTCATCCACCAGGACGTCGAGCACGTCGTCGATGGTGACCACGCCCAGCAGCCTGCCCGACGCGTCGATCACGGGGAGGGAGAGCAGGTCGTAGCGCGACATGATCCGGGCAGCCTCTTCCTGGTCGACGCCAGCCTGCACCGAGAGCACCTCTGGGTCCATGATCTCGGAGATGCGCGTCCCGGGGTCGGCGACGACGATCTGGTGCAGGCTCACGACGCCGCGCAGGTGCTGGTGGCGGTCGACGACCAAAAGGTAATGGAGCGTCTCATCCTCCGGCTGCCAGGCCCGAATGGCCTGGATCGCCTCGCCCGCCGTCATCCGTGTACGCAGGGCGAGGAACTCGGATGTCATGAGGCCGCCGGCGCTGTCGTCGGGGTGCAGGAGCAGGGGGCGGACCTCCTCCGCATCTTCCAGCCCCTCCAGCACCACGCGCGCCTGCTCGGGGTCGATGTCGCCCAGGAGGTCGGCCGCCTC
>DATHUZ010000848.1:0-2393 GCA_035461725.1 Anaerolineae bacterium | reverse complement strand
AGATCACACCGTGCCTGGGGCACTGCTCAAGCAGGGGAAACTGACCCCGGAAGAGGCACACGATCACCCCCACCGGCACGTGCTCTACCGCAGCCTGGGGCTGAAACCGGGCATCGAAGTGGACATCTATCCCTCGATCGTGCTGCGGCCGGGCGACATGCTGCTGCTCTGCTCCGACGGCCTGTGGGATATGGTGCACCCCGACTCGCGCCTGGCCGCTTTTCTAACGGCGGAAGGTGATCTGCGCACTACCGTGCGGCGGCTGGTGGACGCGGCGAACGAGGCGGGCGGGGAGGACAATGTGACCGTGGTGTTGGCACGGGTGGAGGGGCGCGATGCCTGACCCGACACCGGCAACGTGTCCCCAGTGCGGCGCACGCCCCAAGCCGGGGGCTCGCTTTTGCACCCGCTGCGGGGTGCGGCTGGGCCCGGCCAGCGCGGGCGGGGGCACCCTCACCAGCCTGCTTGCCACGGGCACGCCGCTCCAAGGTGGCCGCTACCAGGTGATCGGCCAGCTTGGCCACGGCGGTATGGGCGCGGTCTATTTGGCGCGCGACATGGAGCTTTTTGGGCGGCTGTGCGTGGTGAAGCAGATGCGCCCCTTCTTTGCCACCCAGAGCGAGCGGCGCCGCGCCGAGGCCGACTTTCAGCGCGAGGCAGAGGTGCTCGCCCGGCTCAACCACCCGGGGCATCCGCGCATCCCCGAGGTGTACGGCTACTTTGTCGAAGGGGTGGATCAATACCTGGTGATGAAGTATATCGAAGGCGAGAGCCTGGAGCGGCGGCTCGAGCGGCTGGAGCGCCCCCTGGCCGAGGTGGAGGTGACACGCGCGGCGCAGGAGGTGGCCAACGCCCTCGTTTATCTGCACAGCCGCCGGCCGGAGCCGGTCATCCACCGCGACATCAAGCCGGCGAACATCATCCTCGATCCCGAGGACCGGATCTGGCTGGTGGACTTTGGCCTGGCGCGGGCCGCGGTCAGCCACGGCGCGCGGGTGATGATGGCGGGGGGCAAAACGGTGGCCGCGGGCACGCCCGGCTACACGCCGCTGGAACAGTGGCAGATGCAGCCCACGCCCAAGTCGGACATCTATGCGCTAGGCGCGACGATCCACCACCTGCTGACGGCGCGCGATCCACGCGACAGCTTTACCGATTTTCCCGAGCTCGACATGGAGGTGCTGCGCTCGTTCTCGACCTTTCCGCCGCTGACCGAGCTGCGGCCCGACGTCGGCCCGGCGCTGGCGAACCTGGTGGCGCGCTGCCTGGACCCCGATCCGAAAAAGCGGCCCAACGCGCAGCAGCTCGAGATCGAGCTGGGCAGCCTGGCGCCGACGGGCAGTCGCATCTTTGACACGGTCAAGCGCTGGAGCCCGACGGTGGGGGAGATGCTGGGGACGGCGCTGGCGACGTTTGTGCGCATGCTCTTTGGGCGTCCGGCGCCTGGCCACCAATTCCCACCGCAGCCCCCTGCCCACGGCTCGCGCGATCCGCGAGCCACCGGACAGCAGCCGCCGGCCACCGCCCAGCGGCCGGCCATTCCCTGCCTCTACTGCCGCGGTCAAGGGGTGACCCGTCACGGCCGCCCGTGCCCCATCTGCCGGGGGACGGGTTATTGGTAGAGTGGGCGCGGCCACCACGCCGGCGTGAGGAAATGGGTCGATCCCTTGTCCGTCGCTGAGGGACTCGGGCCAACGACGCGCCTGCTTGAGTGGTAGAACAGGTTGCCTGCTGCCTGGCGTTGTGGTCCCCAGACTGTGAGCGATGCGCGTTTCGGACGTACGAGTCTCCCTTGAGCGACTAGAGGTGGTGACGCGCAAGCTGGCGATGGAAGAGTGGGTGGTGGTCATCCACTGTGGATACGGGTGACGGAAGAGGACCGGCGACGGTGGACGGGCGAGGAACCCCCAGATGAGGGCTTTTTTTTGGAAACGGCCACCAGGCATCGGGAGCGAGGGCCAGGTACTCTTTGACCTTGCTATGGTTGGGGGGGTGGGGTGGGGGGAGAGAAGCGAAAGAGGAAGGACGTGGGAGGGCAGCGACAAAAATCGTTACGATCATTTCATGATTAGCATGGTTAGCATGGTTAGCATCAATCAGGGGGATGACGTACAGCACGCCCGCCAGCCCACTCTCGATCTCGCCGCCGTCGCCGGCCGGCGCTGCCAGCGCTTCCGCATCCCGTGCGCTGGCGGCCGGCAGCCCTTCTTTGACCTCGCGCTCGGCCAGCTCGGCCGCGCGCGGCGCCTCTACCGGCGGCGCCAGCAGCTCGATCTCGCTGTCATCGCTCACCTCGAACGACCAGGCGTATGGGGCTTCCATCCCCAGGCCGGCACGGTCGGTGACGCCGAATACTTCGGCCCGATAAGAGCCCGTCGACAGCGGAGCATCCG
>DATHUZ010000847.1:0-5060 GCA_035461725.1 Anaerolineae bacterium | reverse complement strand
ACCGGCGGCACGCTACCAGGGGCAGGCAAGCACGTGGCGCCCGGGCTGGTTGGTGCGCACGCCAGCCACACGTGGCCGGGGTAGGAGCAGAAGACTGGGCCAGGCACCCGTCATAGGTGATCTGGACCGAAGAAGCAAGTTGTGCTATACTTTTCTCGGCAATATAACAGGCGCGATCGACGACGAGCGGGTGGGGCAGCGCGGCCCAAGTGCCGGAGGATGCCGGCGACATCACCCGCTCTTTTGCTACCCGACACCTGCCCAGGGAGAAGTGAAACTGAACTGATGGAACATACGTCTTTTGTACCCTTGCTCATCGTAGTCCTGCTGGCCTTTTTCGTGCCGCTCATCCTGACCCGGTTCCGTGGGCTCACCATCCCGGTGGTGGTGGGCGAGATCCTGGCCGGGATCCTGATTGGTCAGAGTGGCCTCCGCCTGGTCGGCACGGGTGACGAGATGCTCAATGTCCTGTCGCTGCTCGGGTTCGCCTACCTGATGTTTCTTTCAGGGTTGGAGGTGGACTTTGAGGCACTGGTGCCGCGCGGAGGGGCGCGGCTCGGCTCGTGGCGCGAGCGACTGGCGAGTCCACTCGGGCTGGGCATCACGAGCTTTGTCGTGACCCTCGTGCTCAGCCTGTTGGCGGCGATGGGACTGCGCGCGCTGGGCACGGTGAGAGATCCGTGGCTCATCGCCTTTGTTCTGTCGACCACTTCACTCGGGGTCGTCATGCCCGTGCTCAAGGAGCGAGGGCTGATGAACCGGCCGTACGGCCAGCTTGTTCTCGTAGCGACGGTGGTTGCAGATTTTGCCGCCATGATCCTGGTGAGCGTGTACGTCATCCTCCACACGGAGGGGCTGGGGCTGGACCTGCTGCTGATCCTCCTGCTGTTCGGTGTGTTTGCCGTGGCTTATCGTACCGCCCGGCTGGCACACCGCAGATTCCCGGGGAGCAACGTCTTTGAGCAGGTATCGAGCGCCACCACCCAGGTGGACCTACGTGCCGCCTTTGCCATCGCGCTCACTTTCATCGCACTGGCCCAGGGCCTCGGCGTCGAGATGATCCTGGGCGCCTTTCTGGGTGGCGCCCTCATCTCTCTCCTCTCCGACCGGGGGGTGACCGATCTGCACCACCGCCTGGACGCGATCGGCTATGCCTTTTTCATTCCGATCTTTTTCATCATGGTCGGCGTGCGCTTTGACCTGAACGCGATTCTCGACTCTCCGCGGTCGCTGGTTCTCGTGCCGCTGCTCCTGCTGTTCGCATATATCATCAAAATAGTCGCCGCGAGCATCTTTCGCGCCAGGCATTCGACGCGAGAGACGCTCGCCGGGGGGATTCTGCTCACTTCGCACCTCAGCCTGGAGATCGCGGTAGCGGCGATCGGCCTGGAACTGGGGGTGATCGACGAGGCGGGCAACGCGGCGATCATCTTTATGGCTATTATCACGTGCACGATCTCGCCTTTCCTTTTTAACCGGATGGCTCCAACCGTGACGCCGGTGCGGCGCAAGTTCGTCGTCGCGGGGGCAGGGCGGCTGGCACGCATGTTGGCGCGGCGCATCGCGGATCATGGTGAGGACGTCGTCGTCATCGATCAAGATCCCGCGCGCGCCGAGACGGTTGCAGAAATGGGCCTGCCCTTTGTGAGGGGCGACGCGCGCGAGCCTGAAACCTGGGCGACGCTCAAGCCGGAGACCATCGAGGCCGTAGCCGTCCTCCTGCCTAACGACGAGGACAGCCTCGCCGTGGCCCGCCTGGTGCGCAGAACGCTTGGCATCGACCACGTCGCGGCCCGCGTTCTCGAGCCATCGCGCAGCAAAGAATTCGCCAATATTGACGTGGCGGTGGTGAACCCCAGCCTGTCGCCGGTGGTCGAGCTGGAGTACCTCCTTCTCTATCCCAGCGTCTCGTCGCTCATCGGCGACCTGGAGGACGAGCACGACATTGCCGAAGTGCACCTCGGTTGCGCCGAGATGAGCGGCCGGGAGATCCGAAACCTCGATCTGCCATATGGGACCACGATTGTTCTGATCCGCCGCAACGGCGACGTCATCTACCCACAAGGCAAGACGGTGCTGGAATATGGCGACCTGCTCACCCTGCTTGGACCAATCGAGGGGGTGCGTGAGATAGCACGCCGGTGCGAACAGGCGGGCTGAGTAGAATGATAGAATGGAGAGCACGGACTTGGTAGACAGTGCGTCGCTCCTTGCCGAGAGCCATCTTTTCGCCGCCCTGCGCGCTGGCGAGCGGGCAGAAGTGGAGCGGCGCATGGTGCGCCGGGAGCACGAGGCAGGGGATTATCTCTTTTTCGAGGGGGACCCTGCGGGCTGGCTGCTCTTCGTCGCCGAGGGGCGGGTCAAAATGATCAAGCACTCGGAGAGCGGGCGAGAGACGATCCTGGCGACCTTTGGGCCGGGGCAGGTGGTGGGAGAGGTTGGGGTGCTCGTCGGGGACGTGTACCCGGCCACGGCCCAGGCGCTCGAGCACACGATCACCCTGGCAATGGGGCGTGACGAATACGCCCGGCTGGTGCAGTCGCATCCCGATCTGGCGTGGGCGCTCATCGTCGAGCTCGGCGGCCGGCTGCAGAGCGCGCACGAAAGGATTCGGAGCCTGGCGGTGGAAAAGGTGGAGCGCCGCGTGGCACGTGTCCTGCTGAGAATGGCGAACACGACGGGCGAGCGCCTGGAAGGGGGCTCGGTGCGCATCATGGTGGCACTCACGCGCCAGGACATTGCCGACATGGCAGGCACGGTGGTCGAGACGGCGATCCGGTCGATGAGCAAGTTCCAGAAGCAGGGTCTCATCGACACGCGGGAAGGCTATCTCGTGCTGCTCGATCCCCACGCCCTGGTGGCGATCGCTGAAGAGCTGTGACCGCGCCGGCTGCGCGGCTGAAGGCTATTACGAACCGCCCGGCGTGTCGTACGCGGCGTGCATGCCGTCGAGCACGCGCTCCTGCTCGGTGTCTGATAGGTGTTCTTCGAACAGGGGCAGGTAGACGCGCTCTTCTTTTTCGAGGTGGAGCAGCAGCACCGCTTCGAGCTGCAGCGCCAGCCGGCGCAGGTGTGATTCGAGGGCGCTGCGCTCGCCCTCGCCGGCACTCTGCAGGGCAGCCGCCGCGCCGGCGATGCGCCGCACATAGTCCTCGATGAACTCGTGGTCGACACTCATCGTGGCGGTGGCACGACCATGGTCGCGGAGAAGCGGCTCAACTCTTGGGTAGAGGTGGCGCTCCTCACCTGAAGCATGAGGCAACAGCTCTTTTTGCAAAAAGGCTGCCAGGCTTTGTGGGTCGGCCTCAGGCCGCTCTTCGACCATGGCCGCCACTTTTTCCTTGAGTACCTCGACCAGCTCCTGGTGGTGATTTCGAATGGCCTCTCCAACGTGTCCCATCATTCCTCCCTATTGCCAAACTGCTACCCTGATTATGTGTCATCTCAAAAAGTCGGGGTGGGACGTAGGGCGGATTGGCAATCCACCCTACATTCCCCCCGGTTTATTGAGGTGATACAATTATATCATGGAAATCGCAAGATTATATAAGCGCGATCACGATGCCACCGTATGGGGTATTTGTCGCCTCTGACCCCATCAGCGTGATTGTCGATAACCCGACGGTTGAGGAGTAGGGGCACGACGCGTCCCCGTGCGTGCAAACTGACAGGCTTCTTGGCACGTACTCAGGCTCGGTAAGCACTAACCCCGGTGTTCCAGCCACGGCACACTGGGGTTCTTTTTGGATGGTATCAACCCCGCTCTGGCTCGTCCAGCGATACCAGGCCAACGCGGACTGCATAAAGCACGGCCTGCGTACGGCTGGATACCCCGAGCTTGCCGAGAACGCTACTGACGTGCGTCCGAACAGTCTTTTCGGCGATAACGAGTGCGCTCGCGATCTCTTTGTTCGACTTGCCGAGGGCGAGGTGCTGCAACACTTCTGTCTCGCGATCTGTTAACGGCTCGGGATGAGGTGGGGGCTCGACTTCACGCAGCAGGCGCTTGGCGACCTCGGGCGAGAGTGAAACCTGTCCGGCAGCCGCCGACTTGATCGCACGGCAGAGCTCGTCGGCATCGATATCCTTGAGGAGGTAACCGGTGGCACCGGCACGCATCGCCCGGTAGATGGCGGTCTCTTCCAGCACACTCGTCAGGGCGATCACGTCGACGTCGGGCAGCTCCTGCCGGATCGCCTTGGTGGCCTCGACTCCATCCATCACCGGCATGATCAGATCCATGAGCACCACGTTCGGCGCGAGCTGGCGCGCCAGGCGCAGCGCTTCGGCGCCGTTCGTCGCTTCGCCCACGACCTCGAGCTCGGGATCGAGGGACAGGAACATGCGCAGACCCTGGCGAACGACCCGGTGGTCGTCGACAATCAAGATTCGGATGGCCATCGTGCTCACCTTTGTTCCAGCGACCGCATGGGACAAATGTCCCAGCCACGATCGATCCTTTACCCGATGCACAATTCGCGCACGCTGATTATACTGGCAGCAGGAAGCAGAGCAAAATCGCGGATGCTGTTGGACATGGACACAAGGTTCGAGATGATCAAAGTGTTGGTAGTCGATAACCAGGCACCGGTGCGGCAGGGGCTGCGTATGCGCCTCTCACTGGAAGCGGACCTCGACGTGGTGGCAACGGCCCGGGACAGCGTGGAGGCAACGATGCTCGCTCAGGCGCTCGTGCCAGACGTGATCGTGATCGACGTCGAAATGCCCGGGGGGGATGGTATGTCGACGATAGAGCATCTGCGCCGAGCAGCGCCAGGCGGAGCGGTCGTGGTCCTGACCCTCAGGGACGATCCACAAACACGCGCGCGAGCAGAGAGAGCGGGCGCCCACGCCTTTGTGGAGAAGCAAGGCAACATTGATACCCTGCTGCGAGAGATTCGCCGGGTAGTATCTTGATTGTGACCGCCTGGTAAAGAAAACACGTGAATTCAACCGCGTGCGGCGGCTGTTACCCCTCCTCTTCACCGACTTGCACATCAATGGAATGGATGGTATAACAGGTGTGAACACGCGCTCGAGTTTTCAGTCTTGGTGCAAGA
>DATHUZ010000846.1:0-7450 GCA_035461725.1 Anaerolineae bacterium | reverse complement strand
ACCGCCCGCCGGGGCGCAGCACGCGATACGCTTCGGCAAATACCGCGTCCTTGTCCGGCGACAGATTGATCACACAGTTCGAGATCACGACGTCCACCGACTCGTCAGGCAGCGGCATCTCTTCCATCTCGCCAAAGCGAAAATCGACGTTCGTCACCCCCAGTTTTTTGGCGTTCTGCCGCGCCAGCTTGACCATGTCGGGCGTCATGTCCAGGCCGATCACCCTGCCTTCCGGCCCCACCTGCCTGGCTGCCAGAAAGCAGTCGATGCCCCCGCCCGAGCCCAGGTCGAGCACCGCCTCACCCGGCCGGAGCGACGCGATCGCCAGCGGGTTGCCGCAGCCCAACGATGCCTCGGTCACGCTCTCCGGCAGCCCGGCAAGCTCGTCTCGGCCATAGAACCTCGCCGCTGCCACCTCGGTTGCCTCTGCGCTCGAAGGGCCGCAGCAGCTACTCTGTTCTTGCCGCGCGGGGGATTGTGCGCAGCAGCTACCTGGCTCCTGTCGCGCCGGCGACGATCCGCAGCAGCTTGCCCGCACCGGGTTGTGTGCTTGTTCGGCAAAACGACGGGCAATGTCGCCATATCTATCGCGCACCGCCGCCTTGATCCGCTCACTATCCACCTTCTCGTCCATTTCCTTCTCCTTGCCCATTTATATATTTGCATACGTCTATGCGTTGCATCAAAAAAAAGAGAGGACTATGTCTCGCACGCCTCTTCTGCGTCAAACTTGGCCATCAGCATGCCGCAGCATTCGACAAGGTTGTCACGATTGATGTCATAGTACACCAGCTTGCCCTCCTTGCGTGCCGTGACCAGGCGATACTGCTTCAAGATGCCGAGGTGGTGCGAGATGGTCGGCTGCGCCGTCTCGAACGCTTCGGCAATGTCGCCGACGCACTTTTCTCCATCGAGCAACATCACCAGGATTTTCTGCCGGGTGTCGTCGGCCAGTGCTTTGCAAAACTCTACGCAATCGATCGTCATCCTTCCTCACCCATAGACACTCTTGAATGTGTCTATATAATACCACACAACGGTTGAAATGTCAACTATCCGCGGTTTTCTGTTGAGGGACCGCAGTACCATTGACAGCCTGGCTGTGATCCGATATACTTTTGCGCTATGCGAGATTGGCATATATCTTGGTAGACAAGATCGTAGTTCAGCGTACAATCAAGATGTGCAGCTTTGCGGGGTTGCACGTTTGCAGATCTACATGGAGCTGCCTCTGCTGCGAGCCATGGATCGGCCGATTCTACCCGTATCTCCCGGCGCCAAAACCCGTTAGGCATGCTAGATGGAGCAATTGCATTGATGCCTGATGACCAGGTAGCTCTGATCCGCCGGGCGCAGCGGGGGGATGCAGCGGCCTGCGCGGCTCTATACGATGAGCATTACGATGCCGTGTACAGGTATTGTTACTATCGTGTTGGCGACACAGATCTCGCCCAAGATCTGGCCGCCGAGGTATTTGTGCGCATGGTGGAAAAACTCGACATCTACCAGGTACGGGGACGCCCCCTGCTGGCCTGGCTCTATACAATCGCCCGCAACCTCGTGGTAGATACGCACCGGGCCAACGGCCGCATGATGCACATCTCGCTTGACCAGGCAGAGCCCGCCGTCGATGGGAACGCGATGCCTGTGGACCAGGTGGCGCGCCGCCTGGAGGCTGAATGCCTGGCGGCAGCCATGGCACGCCTGACCGAAGATCAACGGCAGGTTATCTTGGGTAAATTTGTTGAAGGACGCACAAACGCACAGATGGGCGCGCTGCTAAACAAGACCGAGGGAGCGATCAAGTCGCTGCAGCACAGGGCGCTCGCGGCGCTCCGCCGGGCACTGGAGATCGAGCGCTGCTATGAGGTCTGATTTCGACGCCACGCTCGACCGTTGCCTGGCCGACCTGGCGGCTGGCGCGAGCCTCGACACCTGCCTGGCGCGCCACCCGGATCACGCCGCCGAGCTGCGCCCGTTGCTAGAGCTCGCCGTCGACCTGCAGTATGTGACTACACCGCGTGCAGCCGACGGTGCACGCGCCGAGGGACGGCAACGCGTGCTCGCGGCCGCGGCCGCCAGGTTGGAGCAGCGTCCCTCGTTTGCCACGTGGTGGCGGCGCGCGGTTCTCGCGCTTCGAGTGCCCGTGTGGCGCCCGGCCGCCGCGCTCGCGCTCGTTTTGCTCGTCGCGACCGCCGCCTTTTTGCTCGTCGCCTCGACCTCGTCGCTGCCCGGCGACGCCTTCTACCCGGTCAAGCTGGCGAGGCAGGCGGTTCAGCTCGCGTTCACCTTCGATCCATTGAAAGAGCGGATACTGGCGGATCAGTTTGCCACAGAGCGCCGCTACGACGTCGGCGCGGCATTGTCAATGGGCCGCACCGCCACCGTGCACTTTGAGGGCATCCTGGAGTCGATCGACGAGGACAGGTGGCTGGTGAGCGGTCTGCCTGTGGTCGTTTCCGATGCGACTCGAATTGATGGCGAACCATACCGTGGTGCTCCCGTCGACGTCCGGGGGGAGCTATCTGGTGCAGGCAATGTGCGCGCTCTTTCGGTATTCGTCGACCCGGATCATGCACCGTGGCCCGAGATGACCGGAACCGCGACGAGCACCCCGACGCCTACGGCGAGCCTGCCGCCGCGGACGGCCGCGCCCACTGCCACCGCCCGGCCACCGGCTACTCTGACGGCCCCGCTGCCGCCGTCCACGCCCACAGGTACGGCCACGCCTACGATCACGCCTACACCTGTCCGCACGGACGAGCCGGGCGGCCCGGCCGGGGCAACAGCCTCCACCACGGCCACGCCCCTCGTCATTTCCTCCCCACTGCCAGCGACGGGCGAACCGACCGCGACTCGACAGCCAACAGAGCCGGTGGAGACGCCCTCGCCACCAGGACCGACAGACACACCACAGCCTACTCGGACGCCACTGCCGAGCGTGACCCGGCAGCCGACGAACACGCCGCGACCTACCGAAACGCCGCTGCCCACTGATACACCACCGCCGAGCGCAACGCCACAGCCCACCGAGAAATCAGATCCTGGCGAAACACCCGAGCCGGCGGACACCGCCAGGCCCACCGAGACACCGGAACCGACGAACACCCCCAAGCTCACCAAGACTCCGGAACCGACAGAGACGCCCAAGCCGGGCGACGACGACGGCAGCGGCCGCGCCGCGTGCAAAAAGCAGGGCGTAGCGACCGCGCGTCGCCGGGCTTGACGTGACACAGACGCAGTACGATCTCGCGTCTAATACAGCCGGATTCGACCGGCGCACAAGGAGGTTAGTCATGGAAGCGAATCGATCGACCTTGCAGGAGCGACTCGACATCCATCGCATCAGCCGCCGCAAGTTTTTCAAGTTCTGCGGGATGATGACGGCGACACTGGCGCTGCCCGCGCACTATGCCGGGCGCGTGGCGCAGGCGCTGCTCGCCAACCCGCGTCCACCCGTGGTCTGGCTCGAGTTTCAGGATTGCACCGGGGATACCGAGTCGTTCCTGCGCGCCAGCCAGCCGGGGGTCGACGAGCTGGTACTCGATCTCCTCTCCGTCGACTATCACGAGACGCTCATGGTGCCCTCGGGCGCGGCGGCGGAGCGATCTCTGGTCGACACCATCACCAACTACCCCGGGCAATACATCGCCATCGTGGAGGGGTCTATTCCCACGGCCGCCGGTGGCGTGCACTGCATGATCCGTGGGCGCACGGCGCTGAGCATCGCCCAGGAGGTGTGCGGCGGGGCGCTGGCGACCATCGCCATCGGCACGTGCGCGTGGGACGGCGGGCTGGCGGCGGCACTGCCGAACCCGACGGGTGCCACCGGTGTCCGCGATGCCGTGCCGGACCTCGGCACAGTCATCAGCCTGCCTGGCTGCCCGGCGAACGTCGCCAACCTGACCGCTACCCTCGTCCACTTTTTGACCTTTCAACAGTGGCCTGAAACGGATGATCGGGGCCGCCCCCACTTTGCCTATGGCGAAGAGATCCATGAAGAGTGCGAGCGCCACGACCACTACGAGGACGAGCGGTTCGTGCTCGAATGGGGCGACGCCGGGCACCGCGCCGGCTGGTGCCTGTACAAGATGGGGTGCAAAGGGCCCAAGACCCGCCACAACTGCCCCACCGTCAAGTGGAACGACGGCACCTGCTGGCCCGTGGCCGCCGGCCACGGCTGCATCGGCTGCGCCGAATCGCACTTCTGGGACCGCATGTCGCCATTCTACGCGCCGGGTGAGGACGATGATGACTAGATTGACAGGAGGGATGCAAATGTTCCAGGGAAGCGAAGAGCCGGGCGATCACCAGGTCGTATTGCCGGTCGTCGAAAAGAACCATACCGCGGAGCCGGGCATCACGCCAACCCCTTCGCCGACACCGCCTGTCACACCCCCGCCGCCATCGCAGCGCCTGGCCATCGATCCGATCACGCGCATCGAGGGCCACCTGCGCATCGAGGTCCAGATCGAGGACGGGCACGTGGTCGACGCGTGGAGCGCGGGCATGATGTTCCGTGGCATCGAGCTGATCCTGCCGGGCCGCGACCCACGCGAGGCGTGGATCTATACGCAGCGCATCTGCGGCGTGTGCACCGACGTGCACGCCATCAGCTCCATCCGCGCCGTCGAGCACGCTCTCGGCATCGAGATCCCCGACAATGCGCGCCTGGTCCGCAACCTGATCCACGCCGCCCAGTTCGTGCAGGACCACGTGATCCACTTCTACCACCTCCACGCGCTTGACTGGGTGGACATTGTGAGCGCGCTGTCGGCCGACCCGGCGGCGACCAGTGCCCTGGCGCAGTCGATCTCGCCATGGCCGAACAACAGCGCCGCGTACTTTCAGACGGTGCGCGATCGGCTCACGGCCTTTGTGAACAGCGGCCAGCTCGGCCTCTTTGCCAACGGCTACTGGGGGCACCCGGAGTACAAGCTGCCGCCGGAAGGCAACCTGCTCGCCGTCGCCCACTACCTCGAGGCGCTCGAGTGGCAGCGCGAGTTCATCAAGCTGCACGCGCTGCTTGGCGGCAAGAACCCGCACCCGCAGTCGTACCTCGTCGGCGGCGTGTCGCTCCCTGTGGATGCTGGGCACACCCACGCGATCAACCCGCAGCGCATCGCCCACCTGCGCGCCCTCGTCGATGGCGCGCTGGCCTTTGTCGAGCAGGTCTACCTGCCCGATCTGCTGCTGGTCGCTTCCTTCTATCCCGAATGGGCGGCGCTCGGCACCGGCGTGGGCGACTACCTGGCGTACGGCGACTTTCCCGAGGATAACAGCGGCGCGTCGAGCTTTTTGCTGCCGCGCGGCGTCGTCCTCGACCGGAACCTGGCCGGCCCGCCGCAGCCGCTCGACCAGGACCAGATCCGCGAATATGTGACCCATTCGTGGTACACCTACCCCGAGGGGGATGCGACGGCCAGGCACCCGTCGAATGGGGCGACGAACTGGCAGTACACCGGGCCGCAGCCGCCGTTCGACTTGCTCGATACGGACGCCAAGTACTCGTGGCTCAAGTCGCCGCGCTACGACAACCGCTCGATGGAGGTCGGCCCGCTGGCGCGCTTGGCCGTGGCCTACGCTGCCGGCCACCCGCGCGTCAGGCAGCTCACCGACCAGGTCCTCGCCCACCTGGGGCTGGGTGCCCCGGCGCTCTTTTCGACACTCGGCCGCATCGCCGCCAGGGGGATCGAGACCCTGGTCATCGCCGAGAGACTCGACCCCTGGATCGACGCGTTGGAGGCCAACATGAACGCCGGCGTGCTCGATATTCACAACGGCACGCTCTGGGATCCGGTTACCTGGCCGGCGCAGGCGGCCGGCTGGGGCCTGTGCGAAGCGCCGCGCGGCGCGCTGGGCCACTGGGTGAGCATCGAGAACCGCGCCATTGCCAACTATCAGTGCGTGGTGCCGAGCACCTGGAACGGATCGCCGCGCGACGCGCTCGGGCAGCGCGGAGCGTGGGAAGAGGCGCTGATCGGCACGCCCGTCGCCGACCCTGTCCGGCCCGTTGACGTGCTGCGCACGATCCACTCTTTCGACCCGTGCATGGCGTGCGCGGTGCACGTGCTGGATGCCGCCAGGCGCGAGGTGATGTCTGTTCGAGTAAAATAGACACGCGATCGGTAGACAAGGGACGAGGTGCGCCGCCTTATCCCTTGTCTACCGGTCTACTTTTCCCTTGACAGCCCCACGCACCCTGACAATCAACAGCAGTGCGCCGTCGACGAGCAGGGGTAGGGCCAGGATGGGTAGCCTGGACACGCAGGCTCCGCAGCTCGGTCACCCGCCGCCGGCGGCACATCCCTGCCCCATGACCATCGCACCCGAGGCCAGGCTCATGCCGAGGGCAAAACCGTGGACCTTCCAACCCAGGTGGCGAACGCGCGCCGCGAGGCGATCGAACACGTTGGCTCTCTCCATTGGATCAGTCTCCCGCTACCTGCACGGCCACGGCCGCAGCAGGTTTTCGGTTCGGCCCGTAGGCGATGGCTTTGTGCGGGCACACGGTGACACAGTCCATGCACCCGTTGCAGGCGTGGAGGTTGATCTCGGGTGGGCTGTTGCTCGAGATGGCCCACGCCGGACAGGTAGAGATGCAGCTCTTGCACTCCTGGCATAGTCCGTGGTCGATCTGCACCGAGCGGCCGAGGCGCAGCCAGCGCCCAAGGGAGTGGGCCAGTCCTTGAAGGGCTCCCGCGGGGCAGAGAAACGTGCACCAACCTCTTCCTCCTTTGGTAAATAGCCCCAGGACAAAGAACCAGAGGACAAAGCTGGCGACGGTGAACGACGCCCAGTACGACAGCCCGGTCAAGTCGCCAAAAAGGGCGCTGACGATGTTCTGCGTGTGTGTAAAGTTGCAGAACGAGCAGCACACGTTCGCCCCCACGAACGAGGCGGCCATCATGCCCACGGTAAAACCATAGCGCACGGGGACGGCATTCACCTTGCCCGCCAGGTCGATCTGGAAGCGGGGCGGCACGAGGCGGCTCAGGTATTCTGTCACACCGCCGGCCGGGCACAGCCAGCCACAAAAGAGGGGGCCCGCGAACAGAGCGGCCAGGGGCAACACCACGACCGCGCCGAGGTACATCGGCTGCTCGATCATGGTGCCGTACATCCACGGCTGCGCCAGCCACTGGATCGGCATCCGCATACAGATGCGGTGCACGTCAGGCAGCAGTGGGGTGCCCGTCACCCACAAGACCAACCGCGTGAGCAGGGCAAAAGGCGCATAGAGCAACACGATGCCCAGCAAGAAAAAGAGGAAACGGTAAAGCCAGTGGCGCCGCAGGGAGCGATACGCTTTGGGATAGAGTGACATCGGTTCCTCCTCGACCTCTAGTTCGCGCTGGAATTGACAATCTTGACAGGCAAGTCGGTCAGCAAACCGCCCGTGTCGGCATCGAGCACGCGCAGCTCGCCATCACAGATGACCTGGTTGTTT
>DATHUZ010000845.1:0-5172 GCA_035461725.1 Anaerolineae bacterium | reverse complement strand
GTCGTCGCCCTCATTTGGAAGTGGGTGCTCCAGGAAAATGGCCTGCTCAACGGTATCCTCGTCGCCGTAGGCCTGGAAAAGATGCCGTTTCTCGTCGATGCCGGCTGGGCACGCTTCTGGGTGGTGGGCATCAGCGTCTGGGCCTTCATGGGGTTCTACACCCTGATCCTGCTGGCCGGCCTGCAGGCCATCCCGTCAGAGCTGTACGAAGCAGCCAAGATCGACGGCGCGAACGACTGGCAGTCGTTCTGGAGCGTCACGCTGCCGCTACTGATGCCGACGATGGTCGTCGTCCTCGTGCTGTCGCTGATCCGCGCCGTGCAGATCTTTGACGTGGTGTTTGCTTTCACGGGCGGCGGGCCCGGCACGGCGACGCTCTACCTGGTGCAGTACATCTATGAAAACGGCTTTGCCAGCCCCACCAGGCGCTACGGCATCGCGGCGGCGGCGTCGCTGTTGATGGCCGGCACCCTGATCGCCCTGACGGTGGCCCAACTGGCTGCGCGCCGAGAGGAGGCCTGAGCAGATGAGCGGTGCCCTCGAGTTCCTGACGCGCACGCGCGGCACCCGCCGGCTGCACTTTACCGACGTCCTCGCCTACCTCTACCTCTTGCTCGGCACGGTGGTGATGTTTGGCCCCGTGCTCTGGTTGGTCCTCTCCTCGTTCAAGACCTCGGGTGAGGTGGTCAAGTTCCCCCCGCGCCTGCTGCCCTACCGGCAGGAGACGGTCCGGGTCGAGGGGTACGACGAGCCGCTGCCCCTCTACCAGGTGCAGCGCCAGGACGGATCGGTGGTCACGCTCGCCCAGGTGCGGCGCATCGGCCTGGAGCGGCAGTTGATCGATCCGGCGCAGCCAGACGAGATCATCAAGGCCCGCCTGGAAGAGACGAAGCCTGTCGAGTCCGTCGTCTTTGGGCTGGAGAACTATGTCCAGGGCATCGAGAGCTTTGACTTTGCCGTCTATTTTCGCAACAGCGTCGTGGTCACCGTTTTTGCCACGATCCTGACCCTGCTGGTAAACAGCATGGCCGCCTTTGCGCTCAGCAAGTACCAGTTCCGTGGCAGCACCGCCATCTTTGTGATCATGATCAGCACGCTCATGGTCCCGCTGTCGGTGGTGCTGGTGCCCGTCTTTTTGGTGATCACGCGCGTCGGCTGGAACAACAACCTGCTGGGCGTGATCGTGCCCGGCGCGGCGACTCCGACCGGCATGTTCCTGCTGCGACAGTACATGCTCACCATCCCCGACGACCTGATCGATTCGGCGCGCATCGACGGGGCGAGCGAGTGGCGCATCTATGCCCAGATCATCCTGCCTCTGGCCCGCCCGGCATTGGCCGTGCTGACGATCTTTTCCGTGATGTGGCGCTGGAATGACTTTCTCTGGCCCCTCATCGTGTTGAGCCGCAGCGAGTATTTCACCCTGCAGGTCGGCCTCAACTCTTTCCAGGGCCAGCTCAACGTGCAGTGGCACCTGATCCTGGCCATGACCGTGCTCACCCTGCTGCCGATCACGATCGTGTTTGCTTTCCTCCAGAGAAACATCACGACGGGGATTGCTACGACAGGGATGAAGTAGCCTTCGAGACGACAGGCAGCCATCAGCATGACAGGAAACACGCGCCCCGTGCGCCGAATGAACGCCCTGGAAAGAAACCTGATCGGGATGCCGGCAGCCGGCATCCCCCGGCTGCTGCCGGGCCTGGCAGCCGTCGGGCTCCTATCGTGGATCAGCGTCTGGCTGAGCGAGTTCGCCGGCGTCACCCTGCTCGGGTTCGACAAGACCCCCATCTCGGCGGCGATGCTGGCCATCCTTCTGGGCCTGATCGCCAGCACCATCGCCCCGATGCCGCGCGCGCTCGAGCCCGGCATTCAATTCGCCGTGAAAAAGCTCCTGCGCCTCGGCATCATCCTGCTTGGCATCCGGCTGACCATCTTTGACGTGTTCAAATTGGGCCTGTACGGGGTGCCGATCGTCGCCCTGTGCGTGCTCGGCGCGCTCCTCTTTACCACCTACAGCAACCGGCGACTCAACCTGCCTGCACGGCTTGGCACCCTCATCGCCGTCGGCACCTCGATCTGTGGCGTGTCTGCCATCGTCGCCACCGGGCCGGCCATCGAGGCGGAGGACGAGGAAGTGGCCTACGCCGTGGCCGTGATCACCCTCTTTGGACTGGCAGCCACGATCGTCTACCCCTACCTGGCCAATCTTCTCTTTGCTGGCGATCCGGTCAACGCCGGGCTCTTTTTGGGCACGGCGGTTCACGATACGTCCCAGGTGGTCGGCGCCGGTAAGGTCTACGCCGACGTCTTTGCCGCTCCACGCGCCCTCGACGTGGCCACCGTCACCAAGCTGGTGCGAAACGTGCTCATGGCCCTCGTCATTCCCTTCATGGCCTTTTCCCATTCTCGCCGGCGCCAGGACCGCGCGGTTTCCGGCGATGCGAGGACCAGGTTTCTCAGCCTGCTGCCCCTCTTTGTCGTCGGGTTCCTGCTCGTGGCCGCACTCCGCTCGGCCGGCGACGCGGGCATCAACGCCGGGGGGATGGCCTTTGGCCTGTGGGATAGCTCCACGTGGCAGGGCATGCACAACATGGTCAAGAACGTCGCCGAGAACCTGATGGTCGTCGCCCTGGCCGGCGTCGGGCTCGGCACCAACTTTCGCTCCTTCAAGGGTCTTGGCATCAAGCCATTCATCGTTGGCCTGGTCGCCGCCCTGGCCGTGGGGGTGTTGAGCTACGTCGCCATCTCGCTGCTCGGGCGATTTGTGACGATATAGCGTGGCAGCCGGTTGGAAGCCGGAGACGAGGGCTCGCCCGAGCGCCTGGAAAAGCTCGGGCTGCGCATTTGACACAATCGAGGATGTGACTAAACTAACGAACGGGAGGCTCAACGATGAAGTTCTTTTTGGACAGCGCGCTCGTCGACGAGATCGCGCACGCGCTCGAAATGTGGAACATCGACGGCGTGACCACCAACCCGCGCCACGTCGCCATGTCAGGCAAACCCTTCCTGGCGACGATCCGCGAGATTGCACGCCTATTCGAAGGGACCGACAAGCCGGTTTCGGTCGAGGTCAATCCCCGTCATGACCGGGCCGAGGCGATGGCCGCCGAGGGAGAAAAGCTGGCGGCGCTCAGCCCCAACTTTGTCATCAAGCTGCCGGCGACAGAAGCGGGTTTTAAGGCGATCGCGCTTCTGGCAGAGAGGGGGATCCGCAGCAACCTGACGCTCGTCTTTTCCGCGGGCCAGGCGCTGCAGGCGATGCGCATGGGCGCCTACTTTGTGTCCCCCTTTCTCGGTTGGAAGGAGTCGAACGCCGAAGAGACGGTGGGGTTGGTGCAGGACATTGTGGCCATCCGCGACAACTATGGGTTCGACACCCAGGTGCTCGTCGCCGCGCTGCGCAACGGGCGGCAGATCGTCGACGCGGCCGTGGCCGGCGCCGACATCACCACCGCCGGGTTTGCCGTCTACCAGGACTTGTTCGACCACCCCTACACCCACGTAGGGCTGGCCAGGTTCGCCGACTCGTGGGACAAGACCGCGTACGAGTAAAAAAGGGAATTGTCGAGGGAGACATGACGAAACCACCGAAAATCGTGTGCCTCGGCGCCGGGAGCGCCGTCTTTGGCCTCAGCAACCTGGCCACCATCGTGCGCAGCGAGCGGCTGCGCGGCTCCGAGATCGTGCTGGTGGATATCGACCCCGCCGGCCTGGAGACGATGACTCGCCTGGCGCGCCTGATGAACGAGTCGTGGGACGCGGGGAGGAACGTTTGGAGCACCACCGACCGGATGGAGGCGCTGCCAGGCGCCGACTTTGTCGTCGCCTCGGTGCAGGTCGGGCCACGCGAAGAGGTGTGGGAGCTGGACTGGCAGATCCCGCTGCGCCACGGCGTGCGCCAGCCCTACGCCGAAAACAGCGGGCCGGGCGCCTTTGCCCACACGGCGCGCAACGCCCCCCTGATCCTGGCCATCGCCCAGGACATGGAGCGCCTCTGCCCCGACGCCTGGTTTCTCAACTTTACCAACCCCATGATCCGCCTGACGTGGGTGGTGCACCGCTACACCAGGATCAAGGTCGTGGGCCTGTGCCACCAGCTCTACTGGGCCTACGCCATGGCCGGCGCCGTGCTGGCCGACCGCTGGGGGTTGAGCTATCCTGACGACTTTCACGTCCACACCAATTATGACAACTGGGCGAACCTGGTGCTGGGCATCATGCAGGGACTGGCGTGCCTCGACATCAAGGCGGCGGGTCTCAACCACTTTTCGTGGGTGTATGACATCCGCGACAAGCAGACTGGTGAGGACCTCTACCCTCTGCTTCGCGAGCGGTGGCTGAAGGGGTACCGCCGCAGCTTTGAGCCGCTCAGCCGCGAGGTGTTCGAGGTGTTTGGCCTGATGCCCACCGCGGGCGACGCTCACCTGTGCGAGTACTTGCAGTGGACGCACGATCCTGTCAGGAAACCGTGGGAAAAGTATCACCTGACGCCGCAGAACTGGGACGGCAACCGCCAGCGCCGCGCCGACAGGCGCGCCCAGGCATTGGACATTGTCGAGGGCCGGCGCCCGGTCGACGAGCTCAAGATGGCGATCAGCGAGGGGGTGCCCGAGATCGTCGAGGCGATCACGTTCAACACGAACGCGTACCACCAGCAGCTCAACTTGCCGAATAACGGCCTGATCCCGAACCTGCCTGCCGACGCCATCGTCGAGGTGCCCGGCGTCATGTCGGGCATGGGCATCCGCGGGCTAAACATGCCCCCCCTGCCCGAGGGGATTGCCGAGCTGTGCCGGCGCGAGCTGGCGCTCAGCTCGATCACAGTCGACGCGTGCGTGCAGGGCGACAGAGAGCTGGCGCTGCAGGCGCTGCTGCTCGACCCGATGATCAACGACATCGACACGGCGCGGGCAATCCTGGCCGACTTTTTGTCGACCTTTGCCGAATACCTGCCCCAGTTCGCGTGAGTTGGGGACTGGGGAGCGGGGAGCGGGGAGCAGGTCGATGGGTATCAATGCAGTGCCGTATGGCAAGGAGCAGTTGACGTTTCACCTGCCCGAGGATGTGCAGGTCGAGGTGGTGCGGCCGGTGGCGGTGCCAGCGGCGGCCGATCCGAGGGCGTGCGTCGAGGCGGCGCTCGACACGCTGCTCGGCGACGTGTTGTGG
>DATHUZ010000844.1:0-4913 GCA_035461725.1 Anaerolineae bacterium | reverse complement strand
TCTGCCTTGGGGCTGTAAAAGACGACCAGGTTCTCGATGTCCACATCCTGGCCGGCGTTATTCTCATCCAGGAATTTGCGCAGCGCCGCCACCTGCGCGTCTGACTCGGCGAATGGCTTGCCGAGCCCCTCTTCGGCCATGAAACGCATCATGCGCGCCACGCTAAAGCTGCGGCGAAACCTGGTGCCATCATAGCGGATCACGCCGTCGTGGCCCATCGCGGTCAGCACATAAAGTCCGACGGGGCCAAGAAGCACGTGGGGTGCCGGCAGGACATAGTGATACATCCGGTAGCGGTCGTCGAACCCCTTAAGTCCCTGGGTCAGGGCCTGGTCGGCGCGCGGCTCTTTGACCCAGCGGTTCATGTTGGCCGTGCCGATGCTGGCGATGACCAACCCCACGATCAGGCAGGCAAACGATGCCCACACGAGCGACGACATGGGGAACGCGATCGAGATGATGAGCCCGGCCAGCAGAAACCCCAGTCCAACAAACGTTCCGATCTTGCCGATGCGCGCCCCGCGCTCCACCCTGTCTACATTGACAACAGTCTGCATTCAAATCTCCAATATCTAGTGTCTAGTATTTTGCCATCACGAGGCACGCGTTCTGCCCTCCCAACCCAAACGAGTTCGACAGCACAATGTCGACGTCTGCCCTGCGGGCGACGTTGGGCACATAGTCGAGGTCACAGTCGGGGTCGGGTACCTCATAGTTGATCGTCGGATGGATCACCGCTTCGTCCATCGTCTTGACACACACCACCGCTTCGATGGCCCCCGCCGCACCGCTGGCATGCCCGATCATCGACTTGGTCGAGCTGACCGGCACGCGGTAGGCGTGCTCACCAAAGAGTGCCTTGATCGCCGTCGTCTCGGTACGGTCGCCAACCTCGGTGGCCGGACCGTGCGCATTGATATAGTCGACCTCGCCAGGCGCGATGCCTGCGTTCTCGATGGCCCATTTCATGCAGCGCGCCGCCCCCGCTCCCACCGGGTCAGGGATGGCAAAGTGATGAGCGTCGGTATTGGCTGCATAGCCCAGCACCTCGCCATAGATACGTGCCCCGCGCTCGAGTGCCCTGTCGAGGCGCTCGAGCACCATCACGGCAGCGCCTTCGGCGCAGGCAAACCCGTCGCGCCGGGCGTCGAACGGCTTCATCGCGCGCTCCGGGTGCTCGTTATCGGTGGTCAGGACACGCAGTACGCTGAGTGAAACGTAGAAACAGAGGCTGATCATGGATTCGGCACCGCCGGCAAGCATCAGGTCGGCGGCACCGCGCCGGATCGCCTCGGCGGCCTCGCCAATGGCCTGGGTGCCCGAGGCGCAGGCGGTGGTCACGGTCGAGTTAAAGCCGCGGCACTGAAAGCGTTGGCCCAGGTGGAAGGCAGGCATGTTGGGCAGCATCGCGGTCAGCATAAAAGGTGGGATGCGCCTGGGGCCGTGCGCCTTGAGCGTTTCCCAGCCCTCGAACCCCGCTTCCACCCCGCCATTGGCCACGCCCATCACCACGCCCGACCGGTCGGGATCGGGCACGGTGTTGCCCAACCCGGCGTCTGCCATCGCTTCGGTGGCGGCAGCGAGCGCCAGGTGGGCGCAGCGCGGTGTGCGCCGCACTTCTTTCCTGTCCATATAGCCCGCGGGATCGAACCCTTTCACCTCGCCGCCGATGCGCACCGGCAGCTCGCTGGCGTCGAAGCGCGTGACCGCGGCGATGCCCGATTTGCCAGCGATCAACGCCTGCCACGTCTCGTCTACGTTCAGGCCGAGGGCCGTGACCATGCCCAGGCCCGTGATCACGACCCGCGATTGGAGCTCTCGTCGTCGCACCGCTTCTATTCCTCGTAGCGTCCCAGGAGGAGGCAGGCGTTCTGCCCGCCCAGCCCGAACGAGTTCGACAGGGTGACGGCGACGTCGGCCTCGCGGGCGACGTTCGGCACATAGTCGAGGTCACAGTCGGGGTCTGGCACCTGATAGTTGATCGTCGGATGGATGATGCCTTCTGTGATCGTCCTGGCACAGGCCATGGCCTCGATCGCGCCGGCGCCGCCGAGCGCGTGGCCGATCATCGACTTGGTGGAGCTGACAGGGATCTGATAGGCGCGCTCGCCAAAGATCGCCTTGATGGCCCTGGTCTCAATCGGGTCGCCCACCTCGGTGCCGGGGCCGTGCGCGTTGATATAGTGGACCTCGTTGGGCGAGATGCCGGCGTTTTCGATCGCCCAACGCATGCAGCGTATGGCCCCCATGCCCTCGGGGTCAGGGATGGCGACGTGGTAGGCATCGGTGTTGGCTGCGAAACCGATCACCTCCGCGTGGATGCGGGCGCCACGGTCGATGGCCCTGTCCAGGCGCTCCAGCACCATGACCGCCGATCCCTCGGAAGAGGCGAAGCCATCACGGCGCGCGTCGAAAGGCTTGACGGCGGTCTCGGGGTGGTCGTTGTCGGCCGCGAGCACGCGCATGATCGTGAAGGCGGCGATCAGGATGGGATGGATCAGAGCCTCGATCCCACCGGCGAGCATCAGATCGGCACCGCCACGCCGGATCACCTCGGCCGCCTCGCCGATCGCCTGCGTGCCGGAAGCGCAGGCAGTGACAACGGTGGAATTGTACGCCTGGCACTGGTAGCGCAGGCTGATGTGGTGTGCCGGCATGTTCGCCAGCAGCGCCGTCGCCGAAAATGGGCTGACCTTGCGCAAGCCCTTGGTACGAAACGTATCCCACGCCTCGATGGCGACGTCGAACCCGCCGACGCCGGTGCCCATGACCACACCAGCGCGCTCGCCATCAGGCACCTGGTCGCCCAGTCCCGCGTCGGCCATGGCCTGGGCAGCGGCGGCCAGCGAGAGGTGCGAGGTGCGGGCCATGCGCCGCGCTTCCTTAAAGTCGACATAATCTGTCGGATCGAACCCCTTGACCTCGCCGGCTATCTGGATCGGCAGATCGCTGGGATCGAACTGGGTAATCCTGGTGATGCCCGATTTGCCCGCCACCAACGCCCGCCACGTCTCGTCAACGTTCAGGCCGAGGGGCGTGACGGCGCCCATTCCGGTAATCACCACCCGTTCTTCTAGCTTGCGTTGTCTCATTCTTTTCCCCTTTGTTGTAGCTGGGTGGCCTCCAGCGTTATTGATATTCTTCGAGCCCATCTTTGATCGCCTCGACGACGCCCTTCTCCACTGTCTGCGCGGTCAGGCGGATCGCGTTGCGCACGGCGACCGCATCCGACCGGCCGTGGCCCACCAGCACGACGCCGTCGATGCCCAGCAGGGGGGCGCCGCCGTACTCGCGATAGTCGAGGCGCTGCCGGACCGAGTCAAACGCGGGCCTGGCAAGCAGCGCGCCGACCTTGGAAACGTTGCTGCTCATGATCTCGGCTTTCAGGATCTCGAGCAGCATTTTCGACACCCCCTCCGCCAGCTTGATGATCACGTTGCCGGTAAAGCCATCGGTGACGATCACGTCGGCGATGCCGCGCGGGATGTCTTTGCCCTCCACGTTGCCGACAAAGTTGATCCGGCTCGCTTTGAGCAGTGGTGTCGTCTGCTGCACCAGCTCGTTCCCCTTCCCCTCTTCTTCGCCGTTGGAGACAATGCCCACGCGTGGGTTTGTCACCCCCAGCACTCGCTCGGAATAGATCGAGCCCATCAGCGCGAACTGGACCAGGTATTCGGGCTTGCAGTCGGCGTTGGCGCCAATGTCGAGCAGGAAGCAGAATCCTTGCGGTGTCTGGCTCGGAAAGATGGTCGACAGCGCCGGGCGGCGGATGCCGCGGATGCGGCCCAGGCGAAAGAGCGCCGACGCGAGTGCGCCGCCAGAATGGCCGGCGGTGAAAAAGCCGTCGGCCTCGCGCTGCTTGACCAGCTCCATGCCCATGACCATCGACGAGTCTTTTTGCCCCTTGACGGCTGCCGCCGGGTTGTGCTCGTCCATGGCAATCACGCCGGCCGCATGTACCAGCGACAGCGGCAGGCCGGCGGTATCATGTTTGCCCAGCTCGGCCTCCACGGCAGATCGCCGGCCGACAAGCACGAGCTCAATCCCCAGGTCGCGCGCTGCGGCAACGGCACCTTCCACCACGACGGCAGGGGCGTGGTCGCCCCCCATGGCGTCGACTACGATCTTCATCTCGCTGTCCTCCTCGAGTTGCCCTCAAATCAGTTAAAACACGCGCACCGTGAAAAAGACACGGGGGAGGGAAAATTCATGACTGACAACTTTTTCGCCACACAACAAGTGCAAGCAGATGACCCGACTTAGCCGAGCAGGCGCTCCAGGTCGGCGGTGCTTGGCTCGGTAGCGACGTGTTTGCCGTCGAACAGAATCGTGGGCACCGATTGGTAGCCGTTATTCAGCGCCTCGACGTGGCGTGCCGCGGCCGGGTCGCGGGTGATATCGACCTCCTGGTAGGGGATAGCGCGCTCGTCGAGCCAGCGCTTGACGCGCATCACCCCGCCGCACCATGGCCGGCTGTAGATGGTAATCTCGGGGTAAGTTTTTGCCATGCTCATCTCTCCATGAGGCTCGGAGAAAGACCTTTAGGGTTTCGGGAAAAACCCTAAAGGTCTTGCCCCTTGGGTTTATTAAAAACAAGATGGTTATTCGGGTGTGACCATCTCCAGTTGCGCCAGGTCGTCTGGGCCCAGGGCGTCCATGTCCGTCTCCTGTGAAGGCGGATAGGCGGACAGCGCCTCTTCCTGAGTGGGTGTAAACCCTTCCGGGTAGGCTACGTCGATGATGCGCGTGTGGGTGGTATCGGCCGGCGCACCGCCCATGCGCCACTGTTGGGCCGCGGGCTCGACGTCGCGGATGCGCCACACGCCGCTGGCCGGGTATCCCTCCTGGCTCATGACCACGCCCAGGTAGCCCCACGTCGCCGGCGCCAGGTCGCCCACCGCCAGGCCCAGGCT
>DATHUZ010000843.1:0-6463 GCA_035461725.1 Anaerolineae bacterium | reverse complement strand
ACGCCTACTTTGGCTCGCCCGAGATCGACACCATCAAGTCGAACAGCCTCTACAACCCGGGCGTCGGCCTCGCCTCCGGTGCCTACTATTGGCGGGTGCAGGCCGGCAACTTTTGCGGTGACGGTACCTGGGCGGCCCCCTGGCAGTTCACGATCCAGGCCATCACCGAGAACCCATCCCTCCTGTCCCCTGCCGCCGGAGAGGAAACGTGCAGCAACCGGCCCGAGTTCAGTTGGTCGGCGGTGCCGTGGGCCACGTCCTACCGCCTGCAGGTCGACGAGCTCCCCTCGTTCTCCAGCCCGAGCATCGATATCTATACTCCCGGCACAACTTACCTTTCGACCGTCGACCTTCCACCCTCTGCTTACCATTGGCGCGTGATGGCCACCAACGCCTGTGGGCCAACCGAGTTCACGGCCAGCCAGGCCTTTACCATCACCTGGGAGCCGGTCGAGACCCCCTCACGCTGGAATCCGGCGTTGGGCGACGAGGTGTGCGAGGCGTCCCTCCATTTCTACTGGAGCGCCGTCGACCGGGCGACATTCTACCAGCTCCAGGTAGACGACAGCTCGGATTTCAGCTCGCCCGAGATCGACGACGTGACGTCGGGCCAGACCTATTGGCCGGCTGACCCCATGCCCCTGGGCAGCTACTACTGGCAGGTACGCGCCCGTAACGCCTGTGGGGATGGCCCCTGGCCATCATCCGAGAAGTGGTTCACGACCATCGCCGGCCCGGCTACGCCCGAGCTCCTATCTCCCGCTGACGGATCGAGCACCTGTGGCACGACGCCCGATCTCGCCTGGTCGCCGGTGACCGGGGCAGAGTATTACTGGCTCCAGGTGGACGACGATCCGGCCTTTGGCTCGCCGGCCATCAATACCAACACCCCCGACCCATCCTACGCGCCCGCCTCACCGCTGGCGAGCGGCACCTACTTCTGGCGCGTCTACTCCTACGTCCACCCTTGCCCCAGCTTCTGGACACCCATCCGCCGTTTTGTGATCGGCAGCGAGCCCCCGCCCCCCCCGATACTCGTGGAGCCAACGCCCGGCGGCACGGTGTGCAGCCGCACGCCTCTCTTTGATTGGACGCCAGGGGCCACGGCCGCCGCGTACCAGCTTCAGGTTGACGACGACCCCGGCTTTCCTTCCCCCGAGCTCGACGTCGTCACGACAGCTTCCGACCATGTCCCCACATCGGCGCTGGCCCTGGGCGAGCAGTGGGTCCAGGTGCGTGCGGCCAATGCCTGTGGCGATGGCCCCTGGTCTCCTGCCCAATCCTTTGCCGTCGCCACCGTCCCGGTGCCGCCACTGCTCAGCGCACCGGCAGATGGCAGCCGGACGCCCGACATGACCCCCCGCTTTGCCTGGTCGCCGGCGAGTGGAACGGCCTCCTATCACTTTCAACTGGCCGCCGAGTCCGCCTTTAGCTCGCCGCTAATCGATACCACCACCCCGGGCGCCGAATACACCCCAGGACGCGAGCTGGCGCCGGGCACCTACTACTGGCGCGTGCACACCTCAAACTCCTGTGGCACCAGTGCCTGGGCGCAGGCGTGGACCTTGACCTGCCTCAACGCCAGCTATGTCTACTTGCCACTGGTCGTGAGGTAAAAGCTGGAGCCATAGCCGGCCTGTCGCCAAGATGATCCCGATCCAGGGAGATGGCCAGGATGGCCGACCGGGCACGATTTGCTCCCGGCGGTTCACATCAAGGAACATAGCACGTCAAATTGGCCAACTGGCTATTGTGACAAGGAAAAAGGTGTGGTATACTCGTGTGAGTGGAGCCGGCACGGGGAATCGGCCTGAACCGGCGAACACATCGTTTCAAAGGAGCAGGCACATGTACCAATTCCCTGAAGGTCTCTATACCGACGTCCGGATCGAAGACGTGTTCGAGACGCTGATCCTCGTCACCCTGGGCGAAATCGAGGAATTCAAAGACAAACACTACACCGCCGCCTTTATCCGGCTCTACGACGGCCGGCGCTGGTTCTACGCCGCCACCACCGACGTCGACGGCATCCAGCGCGAGATCGACGCCCTCGCCGCCATGGCCACGCCGGCCCCCGTCGTCGACGCCGACGAGATCGTCCGTGCGCTCGAGGCGAACCAGGGCGAGTACCTCGCCTTCACCGGCGACGACGACGTGTCGACAATCTCGAAACAGACCAAGTACGAGCTGCTGTCGCACTATTTGCCGGCCATCGATGGCCGCGACGCCGTCGTCACCTGGACGGGCCAGTATGTCGACCGCCGGGCCGTCAAGACCTTTCTGTCGAGCAAGGGAGCCGACCTCAAGTTCGACACCCAGCGCGTTGGACTCTGGCTCGGCTTTAGCCTGGCCGAAGGCGAGAACCGGCTGAGCGAGTCCTTCCAGCGTGGCGCGAACCGCTTTGACGATCTACGCGGGTTGGAAGCCGAGATCGAAGACAGGTACCAGGAATCGCTGCGCTTCCTGCGCGACGCCGTCGACCTCGTCCCCGGCGCCTACACCACAGTCCTTTCTCCACTCGCGGCCGGCGTCTTTGCCCACGAGAGCTTTGGCCACAAGAGCGAGGCCGACTTTATGCTCGGCGACGAGACGATGCAGCAAGAGTGGCAGCTTGGCAAGGTGGTCGGCGCCCCGATCCTGTCGATCGTCGACGACGGCGGCGAGCTGGGCAGCGGCTACACCCCCTTTGACGACGAAGGCACCCGCGCCAACAAGACGTGGCTGATCGACAAGGGCGTCCTCGCCGGCCGCCTGCACAGCGGCACCACGGCCGCCCACCTGCGCGAGGGCGTGACGGGCAACGCCAGGGCGATCAACTTTGAATTCGAGCCGATCGTGCGCATGACCACCACCTACGTCGACAAGGGCGACCTCGAGTTCGACGAGCTGCTGGCCCCCATCCAGGAGGGCATCCTCGTCAAGACCATCAAGCACGGCTCCGGCATGTCGACCTTCACCCTCGCCCCCTCGCTCGCCTACATGATCCGCGACGGCAAGGTGGCCGAGCCCGTCCGGGTGTCGGTGATCACCGGCAACGTCTTCAAGACCCTGGGCGAGATCGACGGCCTGACCAACCGGGTAGAGCTGCTCTCTTTCGCCCGTGGCGGCTGTGGCAAGATGGAGCAGTATCCCCTGCCTGTCGGCTTTGGCGGCCCCTGGGTCCGCGTCCGCGCACTCAACGTGCAATAAAAGGAGATCACGGTGAACAAGGAGCACTACACCCATCACGTCGAAGAGATTTCCCTGAGCGTCGTGCAGACCAGGGTCGATTCGATCCGGAAAAAAGATGTCCTTAAAACCGGCATCCGCGTGTACGACGGCGCCAGGATCGGCGTCGCCGGCGCCATCGGCCGCTACGACGAAGCAGAGCTGACCGGCAAAGCCGTGGCGGCTCTCGACCTCGGCATCCCCTATCCCTACGAGCTGGCGACCGGTCACCAGGAAACGGTCGAGCCCCCGGTCGACCTGCCTCACGGCACGCAGTTCGTGGACGAGATGCAGGCCATGCTGGCCGAGCTCGAGCAGGCCCAGCCCGGCTTTTCCTTCTCCAACAAGATCAACCTGCGCACCCAGACCGTCCGGCTCGCCAACGACCTCGGGCTCGACCTCACCTACCGCAGCACGAGCATCGAAGCCGGCCTGATCGTCAAAGACAGAGGCTCGTCGAACATCCTCGATGCCATCGTCGGCTACGATGGCTGGCGCTACGATCGCGCCGAGTTCCTGCGCTTCTCCAACATGATCTGCGACGCCTACCGCCGGCCCGAGCAGATCGACGACGGCCCCCACCCCGTCCTCTTTCTCAACGCCGACCCGACCACCCGCACCAAGCTCGCCGAGTCGCTCAACGGGCAGCTCTACGGCACCGGCGCCTCCCTCTTTTCAGGCAAAATCGGTGAGCGCCTCTTTGCCGATCGCTTCACGGTCTACGAATCGAAAAGCTGGGGCGATGGCATCATCGCTCCCTTTTTCGACGCCGAAGGCACCGTGAGCGAGGGACACCGTCGCCCCTTGATTCAAGATGGCGTGCTTGTCGCGCTGAGGACCGACAAAAAGAATGCGGCCAGGTTCGACCTGCCTCTCACCGGCTCGGCCATCGGCGAGTATGACTCCGTGCCTGCCCTCGGTCATCCCCTGGCCGGCGCCGCCTACACCCTGCCGGCCAACACCGGCCAGACCATGAAAGAGCTGCTCGACGGCCGGAAGGGTGTCCTCGTCTTGATCGCTTCCGGCGGCGACTTTACGCCCGATGGCCGTTTCGCCACCCCGGTCCAGCTTGCCTACCTGTTCGATGGCGAGCGGCTCCTCGGCCGGCTGCCCGAGCTCACCGTCTCGTCGCACCTGTACGACATGTTCGGCCCCGACTTTATCGGCGTTTCCACCGACTCGCTGACAACGCTGGCCAACCTGAACCTGATCGCCATGAACATGGAGGTGACCAGGTCGGGATAGGCAGCGTCGCCTCACCTCACCGTTGCCGGCTCGATCGCCGCCACCACCAGCGGCGTCCTGTCCGTTGCCCGATAGTACCCGCCGAACCGCTCCGTCAGCTCCGTCCCGGCCGCGAGCAGGTCCATCACAAAGCGGTACGATAGTGGCTCGTACAGCAGCTCTGCGCTCATGGTGAACGGCCCGGTCGCATCGCCAACATCCATCCTGTATGTCACCACGTCGCTCCCCCCGGCAAAATTCGCGTCGCCCGCCGCCTCCCCATACACCGCCACGTCTGCCGGGAGCGCCCCCTTGTCCGCACCCGCCGGCAGCACGCGGTTGTCCTTCAGGTAGCTCGCCGCCCGCAGCAGCGTGTACGTCACCCGTCCCTCATTGTCGCCCATGATCGGCTCATAGATCTGCACCTGGTCAGGCTGCGTGATCACGTCATAGTGCGGCTCGAACGCCGCCGGGTCCCCATCCGCCGCGTTGCCCACAATCGTGCCGTCTGCATTCCACGCGCCCGATTCCCAGATCACGTTCCCCGCCGCGTCTGCCACGGTCACGTGCAGCCACGCCCGTCGCGACGGAAAGCTCGTCGGGAACTTGTGGCCCGTCAGCGCGGTCACCTTCAGGCTCGCCGTCAGGAACCCGTTCTCCCGCGCCAGGCTCTCCACCGTCAGCCTCGCGGTGCGCCCGCCGACCTGGTCGACGACGCGCGCCATCGTAGCATCGAGGTGGGCAGTGTCCGCCGTCACCCCCATCTCGCCGCCCCAGTCGCTCAGCACCCGCAGCATCAGCGCGTTTCCACCCACGAACCAGTGCTGAAAAAAGGGCTGGCGCGGCCCCAGGCGGCCGGGCATCGTCGAGATGACCACGCCTCCCTGCGCCGTGGGCATGTGGCAGCTCTGGCACGGCACCGCCCCGCCAAAGCTGCTGTTCTGCCACTCCGTGTAGGGCGTCTGCTCTGGAAACTCGCCCAGCACGTTGCCCTCCGCGTCCACGTACGGCGTGTACAGGTTGTGGCAGGTCGCGCACAGCTCCGCCGCTTCGGTGTGGGCGCTGTACACCGGCACAAAGCCCGTGTGCATCTGCATCGGCCGTCCAAACGGCTGCTCGTAGGGGCCAAACGCCTGGCGGTCGGGTGGCTCTGTGGCGACGTCCACGCTGTACCCACCCGTAAAGCTCTCCATCGTGCCCAGGCCCACGTCGCCCACCTGGTGGCACAGTGTGCACGACACCCCCTCCATCGCCGCCTCGTGCAGCGGGTGCGCCGCGTCGAAAAAGCCGTCTCCCTGCGCCGCCACCGTCCCGCCTTCCACTTCCGCCTGCGTCCTGGCCATCGGCATGTGGCACGACACGCACTTTTTCTCGATCACCTCTTGCAGCGCCGGCAGGGCTGCCACCTCGGCGCTCACCTTCGCCTGCCACACCGGGTCCCTGGCCGCGTTCGCCATCATCGTCGACCGCCAGTGCGTCGTGATCGACACGTCAGCCCCTGCCTCGTCCTGCAGCCCCTGGTGGCACATCACGCACGTACCCGACCCCGAGAAATCGGCCGTCGTAAAGCTGGAGAGGACCGTGCCCTGTGCCGGCTCGCGGCCAGGACCAGGCCCGGGGGCGGACTGAGCGGTGGGCGCCTCTTGCGCCTCGGGCAAGGTCGGCTCTACCACTGCCGCCGCCGCCGGAGCCATAGGTGTCGCCGTCGATCTCGCCGGTGCCAGGTCACATGCCACCGCCAGGCAGGCGAGCAGAATCAACAACAAAGATGCGACGATCGCCCGAAAGCCGCTCCTGTTCATGGTCTATCTCCTTTTCAAGAACGAGTACGTCCGCACTTGGCCTCTCCCGCTGAACCGCATAATTAGTGTACCACGCTCTTCCATGATGGTCAAGCCGCACACGATCTATCCGGGCAACCGTTCAGGTGGTTGGGACTTGAGGACACGGATGTACACGGATTCCACGGATTCTTGCTGCAAGGCTGCGGTATTGCTCCGAGTCGATCAACGCGAATCCGTGTAAATCCGTG
>DATHUZ010000842.1:0-9923 GCA_035461725.1 Anaerolineae bacterium | reverse complement strand
GTGAACTGGCGCTACGTGATTGAGGGCTGCTTTAACGCAGAGACGCAGAGGCGCAGAGGCGCAGAGAGAAGGATTAACAGAGATTGTGCTCACCTCACACCTACCGCGCAGCGGGCGCTCAACCGCCTGGCTTGGGCGTGTTGGTCGGTTTCGGTGTTTTGGTCGGCTTGGGGGTGTTGGTCGGCTTGGGGGTGTTGGTCGGCTTGGGTGTCGGCTCTGGCCTCTGTGTGTTCGTCGGGTCGGGCGTATTCGTTGGAGCGGGCGTGTCGGTGGGCAGGGGCGTCGGCTGGGGCGTGTCGGTGGGTACAGGTGTCGGCTGGGGCGTGTTGGTGGGCACGGGTGTCGGCTGGGACGTGTTGGTCGGCACGAGTGTCGGCTGGGGCGTGTGGGTGGGCACGGGCGTGTTGGTCGGCACGGGCGCCGGCAGCGGCGTGTGTGTCGGCAGCGGAGTGGTGGTGGGTGCCGGCACGCTCGTCGGCGTGGGCACGGGCGTGCTCGACGGCAGAGTGGTCGGAGCGGCCGGCGGCCGGGCCGTGGCGGTAGCGGTTGCGGACGGCGTGCCGCTGGCGGTCGCCGTGGCCCGCGCGCCTGCGGTCGCCGCTACCATGGGCGTCGCACTCCGCGTCGCCGTCGCGCGCCGGGTCGCCGTGGCGGTCGCGGCCCTCGTGGCCGCGGCGGCGGGGGTCGCCCTGCTCGTCGCCTCGACCGTCGCCCCAACCGTGGCCGTGCGGCCCTCCGTGGGGGCGAGCCGGGTGGCGGCCTGCAGCGCGTTCACCACCGCCGTCTGCGTCGGCCTGGCGGTCGGCACACCGGGCACGAACCCGGACTCGAGGATGGAAGCCCTGGCCAGCGCCGCGGTGGCCTGCCGCTCACACCCCTCCATCGCCTGCTCGATCGCCAGGCGCTGCACACCCGAAGCCATCTCTTGCGCGCTCGCCAGCGCCGATTCACACCTCGCGGCCGACGTCACCACCTCGTCGAGCAGCCGTGCGGCCAGGTTGGGCGGCATCGTATCGGCGAACGCCAGTGCCGCCTCGCCGTGCCGCCCGACACCGGCCAGCGTCGCCTGGTCGAAAGAGCCGCGCTCAGAGAGGAGCAGGAATTCGTGCAGGCGGCGGCCGGCCAGGTGTAGGTGCGCCGCCCCCTTCTGGTTCCAGGGCGCGAGCCAGAGCCACGCACCCTCACTCGCCCGCTTGACACCGTAGAGCGGTGAGCCGGGCAGCGAGGGCACGGCGGCTGCGACGAGCCCCGCGGCCAGCAGCACCACCACCAGGATCAGCGGCAAGGTTTTGCGCCACCTCTTGTTTCGCGCTTCCATGATTCTCACCAACCTAAACCGAACGCACGTGAACGGCGCGTGCCCAATTTCGAGTCACGATCGCGACATCCCCCCAGCAGCATCACGGGCCCGGCGTCTTGGTCGGCTCTGGCGTGTTCGTCGGCTCTGGCGGCGGTTCCGTCGGCGGCGGTGCCGTGTCCGTTGGCGGCGGTGCCGTGTTCGTCGGCGGCGGTGGCGTGTTCGTTGGCGGCGGTGGCGTGTTCGTCGGCGGAGGTGGCGTGTTCGTCGGCGGCGGCGGCGTGGTCGTTGGCGGCGGCGGCGTGTTCGTCGGCGGCGGCGGCGTGTTCGTTGGCGGCGGCGTGTTTGTCGGCGGCGGCGGCGTGCTCGTCGGCGGCAGCGGCGTGTTCGTCGGCGGCGGCGTGTTTGTCGGCGGCCGCGGCGTGTTCGTCGGCCGCGGCGTGTTTGTCGGCGGGGGCGTGTTTGTCGGCGGCCGAGGCGTGCTGGTCGGCGCCAGGGTGTGGGTCGGCTTGGGTGTGTTTGTCGGTGCCAGGGTCAAGGTCGCGGTCGGCGTGGGGCGCGGCGTGTTCGTGGCGGGCGGCGTGTTTGTCGGCGCGGGCGTGCTCGTCGGCAGCGCGGTCCTCGTGGGCGTGGGTGTCGGGCGCGGCGTGTCTGTCGGCGCCGGCGTGGTGGTGGGCACAGGTGTCCCCGTCGCCGGTGCGGTGCTGGTGGGCTCCGTGGTGCTCGCAGGACGTGGCGTCTGGGTCGGCAACGGAGCAACGGTGGGGAGCGGTGTGCTGGCTGGCGTGACGGTTGGAGTGGCGGATGGCGTCCAGGTGACCGGTGGCGACGCCGTCGGCACGGCGCGCCCCGTGGCCGCGACTCTCGGCCTTGGCGTCGCGGTCGATGTGGCGGTCGACGTGGCCGTGCTCGTCGCGCTGTCTGTCGCCGTGGCGGGAAGGGCGACCCGCGTGGTGGCTGTGGGCCGCGGCGTGGTGGTATCCGTCCCGGTCGCCGTCGCGCTGCTCGCCGTGCCGGCAGTGGGCAGCGGCGGAAGGGCGACGTCCTCCCGGCGCGGCGCCTCCGTGGCGGCCGGCCGCGCCGTCGGGCGCCCGGGCACAAAGCCCGGCTCGAGTGCAGAAGCCCTGGCGATCGCAGCGGAGGCCTGCTGCCGGTACGCCTGCATCGCCTGCTCGATCAGCAGTTGCTCCAGGCCAGAAACGGCATCGTGCACGTCGGCCAGCGCCAGCTCCCACCTGGCCGCCGAGGCCAGCACCTCGTCGAGCAGCCGCGCGGCCCGGTCCGGCGGCATCCTCTCGGCGTACGAGAGCGCGGCCTCACCATGCTCCTCTATCCTGGCCAGGACCCTGTGATTGAAGGTACCGCGATCGAGCAGGATGAGGAACTCGTCCAGGCGGCGGTCGGCGAGGTAGAGGTGGCGCGCCCCTCGCTGATTCCAGGGCGTGGCCCACAGCCACGCACTCTCGCTCGCACGCTTGGCGCCGTACAGGGGCGAGCCGGGCAGTGAGGGAGCGGCGGCGGCGATGAGGCCGGCCATCAAGAGCAGATCCACCACCACCACTGCGACCAGGGCGAGTCTCACCTGCCGGCCCCACGCGCCACGCGGCTCGACGCCGTCTGGCGCCCGGGAGTGTGCTCCCGCGCGCCGCGAGCGCCACCTTTGCGCGGCGCGCGCCAGCGTGCGACGGTGCTCGGTTCGATCATTCACGTCTACACCTGCCCCCGTCGACGGCATACAGTGTGCGATGGGCACGTGCAGCCATATTCGTAGGACAGAGAAAAGCTGTCCGTTCTCATGGTTCCTATCGACCTCGGTTTGAGCTGCCCGCGGTGACACGGCACCGGGGGGGTAGACGTGTCGAAAACAGTGAATCAACCACGATAGCGGCAGCGCTGGGGGGTGAGGTTTGCGTCCTGGCAACCTTCTCCACGCGTTCTAATAATACTTTCGTGATTTATTATACCACATTCCGCGCGAACTGGCAAGCCCCGTCAAAGCGTTATTGCTTCCACCCGCCCCACGCCGGCGTCGATCACGACGCGGAAGGTGCGCAGTGGGTCGCGCGCGGGGCCGGCCACGACCTGGCCGCTGGTCACGTCAAAGCGCGAGTCGTGAAGTGGGCACACGATGAGGTGGCCATCCAGGGTGCCCTCTTCCAGCGGCCCATAGGCGTGCGGGCACTCGGCCTGAGTGGCATGAAAAACACCGCCCACGTTATAGACCAGCACCCCTTCGCCATCCAGCTCCACGAGCTTGAAGGATCCTGGCGCCACCTCGGCCGGCCGGAACTCGTTCTCACCGAGAAAAGAGGCGGGCGCGGCCGGCGCTGGTGCCGGCGGTGCCGCTGCGGCGGGCACCTGATCGGGCACCTGCACATAGATCTCGCCGTCGCGCTCGATCACGCCGTACACGTCCAGCTCGGCGAGGGGATCGACGAGCGAGCGGCCCGTGGTCACGTCGTACTGGAAGCCGTGCCAGGGGCAGGTGAGGACGTCGCCGTCGAGGGTGCCGGTGGCGACGGGCCCACCACGGTGCAGGCAGTAGTTACGCACGGCATGCCACTCTCCACGGTGGTGAAAGACGCCGATCGACACGCCGTCGACCTCGACGATCTTGCGCTCGCCGTCGGGCAGCTCGTTCGCGGCGGTGACGCGCACTTCTCTCAGCGGCACCGGCACCACCGGCCCCTGCTCACGGTCGAAAGCGCGCTGCGCCAGCGCCGACATGGCCGCCTCGTCCACGGGCTGGAATGCCTCATAGGCCTCAGCGGCGTGCTCGTGGCGGTAGGCGCTGGCCAACACCTCGAGGATGACCATCAACAGCTTGTTCCACGCCGACACGGCCGCGTCTTCGAGCTCTTCGTCGTGTGCCAGCTCCTGCGTCAACGCCTGGGTAAAGGCGTGCTGCACGAACCCGACCATGCCGATCACGTACCGCTCGGGGATATAGATGTCCGGGTCGGCGCCGCGCGAGGTGTGGGCACGGCTTACGTAGGCCACGTACTCCGCATAGTCGTCGTCGTACACCCCCTCGGCGGTGCGCAGCCAGAAGTTGTGCTGGTGGCGCATGCGCAGCTCGAGGTAGTCGTGGTCGATGCTGCCGTCGGCCCTGGAAAAAACGCGCCGCGTGGGAGGGTAGCGTAAAAGATGTGCGTAAAAGCGTGCCACCACGTCGGGCAGGTGCTTTTCGAGGATCGGCCGCGTGCGGCGGATCACGTCGACGTCGGCCTCGGTGAGGCCGATAAACTCGGCCATGTAACGAAAATAGCGCCCGGCTCCGCTGCCCTCTCCACCACCAGCTTGACGCAATGGTGTGACCATGCTGCGACCTCCTGCACCAGAAGTTGGGTATAAGTGTAGCACGTATCGTGTCAATTGTCCAGCGGGAGGTTGGCAGGCCCCCAAAAAGGGAAGGCTGGAAGGCAAGTTTGCCTTCCAGCCTTCCAAGCTCCTGTCTTGAACGTGCTTAACGCTGCTCGATCTTGATCGGGCGCCCACGAACAATGGTGACCGCCGTGTCGATGTGCCGGCCGGCCTGATCGACAAACTCCACGATCAGGACACGGCCGGGCAGCTCGGAGCTGCGCACCGCGAGCACCACGTGCGGGTTGACGGTGGCCCGCGGCAGCGGCTCGCCCGGCTGCTGTGGCCGCACCGTGAGGTGCACCGTCACCTGGCGCTGCCTCTCGGCATAGGTGATCTTGGACAGATCGACCGCGTACGCTGTCTCGGTCTGCGGCCCGAGAAAGGCGAAGAGCATGACCTCTTTGCCCCAGTCTGCCTGCACGCGCGCGTCGCTCACCTGGATGCCATAGGTGCGCAGCAGGGTCCGGTACTCGGCCTCGGTGCGCACGAAGGCGAAAACCTTGCCTGGCGCCGTCAAGTTATCCGACAGGTCACGGATGGCCGTGATCGGCACGACGTTCTCGCCCGCGGCTGGCGGCGTGGCCGTGGGTGGCACCACGGTCGGTGGCACCACTGTTGGCGGCACCACGGTCGGCGGGACAGCCGTCGGCGGCACGACAGTCGGCGGCACAGCCGTGGGCGGCACAGCCGTCGGCGGCACGGCCGTCGGTGGCACAGCCGTGGGTGGCACAGCCGTCGGCGGCACGGCCGTCGGCGACGGCAGCCGCTGCCAGCCGAACTCGACGGCGGCGCCGCCCGTGCGCTCATAGTACTCCACGCGCACCTTGTGCTTCCCGGCAGCGATCTGGACGTCGGCGCACGTCTCGTTGTAGCCGTCGCGCCATTGATTGATAAAGGGCGCCTTGTCGTTCATCTCGACGCGCACACCGTCATCAGCCGCCACACAGAAGCGGTAGGTGCCGGCCTCGAACTCGACGTGGCGGGTCCAGCGCACCGAGAAGCCATCGGCGGGCAGCCCGGCGGCAGGCGCCGACGCGCCCCAGTTAAAGTCGACCGCGGCATCGTCGCGCACCAGCACAGGCGTGCCCTGCATGTCGACGTTGGCAAAGTACTCGCCCTTCCAGTTCTTGATCTCGAGCGGCTGCTGCGCCCACCAGAAGCGGGCGAGTGCGCCACCGCTGCGCTCGTACATCTCGAGCCGCACGTCGTGCTGCCCGGCGGCGAGATAGACGTCGGCCGTGTGCAGGCCATAGCCGTCGCGCCACTGGTCAATGACCAGCTGGCCGTCGATCCAGAGCCGCGCGCCATCGTCGTGCTCGACAAAGAAGCGCATCAGGCCGGCAGCATAGTTGATCTTGCGGGTCCAGCGCACCGAAAAGCCATCGGCGGGCACGCTGGTGGCCGGCGCGCCGGCGCCCCAGTTAAAGTCGATGCCGGTGTCGTTGCGCACCAGCGCCGGGCTGCCGCTCAGGCCCTGGTTGGCAAAGTACTCGCCCTTGTAGTCGGTAAAGGTCTGCACCTTTTCCCACGACAGGTCGATCCGCGCGTCGCCCCAGTTCTCATACATCTCCAGGCGGACGTCGTGCTGGCCGGCACTCAGGGTGCGCTCGACACTCACCGTGCGCTTGCCGCCGTCGCGCCACTCGTCGATCACGAGCTGGCCATCGATCCAGAGCCGCGCCCCATCATCCACGGTGACGTAAAAGCGGTAGGTGCCGGCGCCAAACTCGACCCGCCTGGTCCAGCGCGCCGAAAAGGTATCGGCGCCGATGCCCGCGGCCGGCCGTCCCGCGCCCCAGTCGAACGACACGCGGGTGTCGTTGCGGACGAGCGGCGTCCCACTCAGCATCATGTTATCAAAGTACTCGCCGCGCCAGTCGGTGATCACGGCCGGTGCCGGCGTCGCCGTCGGCGGCACCGCGGTCGGTGGCACAGCCGTCGGCGGCACGCTGGTCGGCGGCACGCTGGTCGGCGGCACACTCGTCGGCGGGACATCCGTCGGTGGCACACTCGTCGGCGGCACATCCGTCGGCGCCTCCCCGGTCGGGGTATCCACCGGCGCCTCCCCGGTCGGGGTATCCACCGGCGCCGCGGCGGTCACGACGAACGTCGTGCGCGCCGACAGGTTCGACTCGGTGCCCGTCGCGACCACGTACACCAGGTCCTTGTCGTTCCAGGGCGCCGTGTCGGGATAGGTAAAGGTCGCGAGGAAGCGCCCCGTCTGCGCCGCCACACCGCTGGTGTATACCAGCCCATCGGTGGCCGTATTCTCCACCTCCACCAGGTAGACGACCACCACCTCGCCCGGCTGCCAGCCACCGCCCGACACCGTCACCTGCGTGCCGGGGCCGCCGGCCTGCGGGTTCAGTTGGATATAGATATTCTCCGGCGTGGGGACCGGATCTCCCGCACGGCTGATCCATACCGCGGCAGCCAATGTACCAATCAGCAGAACGACAACCAGGCTCGCGATCACCGCCAGCCACGTGCCCGATGTAATGCGTCTGTAACTCATCTTCGCCTCCTACACTCCATATACCTGTGTCCCAGATTCAACTCTAGGACGCTGAGAAGCGCCGCGATGTTCCGCCTCTCTGCCGTGTAGGGAGTGTTACAAACGCTTCTTATTACAAGATCAGCCAAAGATCGTAGGGGTACGACAAATGATGGAGAAAAAGAGACTGGAAGGTTGGAAGGCTGGCCGCGCAGCCTTCCAACCTTCCAACCTACCAGGATCAGAGGCCGTAGCGCTCGACGGCCAGATCGAGGATTTCGTTGATCAACTGCTCGTACGTCCAGCCCACGGCCGCGGCTTCGACGCATAGATCGGAATAGCCGGGGTTGAGGCCGGGGAGTGGGTTGACCTCGAGGATGTAGGGCTTGTTGTCGTCGTGCACGTCGAGGCGAAAGTCGACGCGCGCGACGTCGAGGCAGCCGGTGACCCGAAACACGGCCGCCGCCAGCCAGTTCAGCTCTTCGACCAGATCGGCCTCGAGCGGTGCCGGGCAGTAGTAGTGAAAATCGTGCGCCAGCTCGGTTTTGATGCGGCTGGTATAGATGCCACCCTCTTCCTCAGGGTAGGCACCGAGGTTGACCTCGAGCGGCGGGAAGAAGGTGAGGCCGCGGGTGATGCGCGGCGCGTCCTCGTCCTCGGGCACGCGCCTGGCGACGGGGGAGGTCAGGTTGCCGACCAGGCCGACGGTCACCTCGCGCCCATCGATATAGTGCTCGACCAGCGCCGGCTCATCGTAGCGCTCAAAGATGCGCGCAAGCTGTGCCCGTAGCTGCGCCTCGTCACGCACGATCGACTCGGCGCTGACCCCCATGCCGGTCCCCTCGCGGCTCGGTTTGACAAAGAGCGGAAACTGGAGCTCCGGGTCCATCGGTTCGTTCACCCGCTCGAACACCTGGAAGGGCGGCGTCGGCAGACCGTGGTACCAGAGCACGCGCTTGGTCATCGGCTTGTCGAGGGCGAGCGCCAGCGTCAGCACCTGCGAGCCGGTGTAGGGTAAGCGGAGCATCTCCAGGATCGCGGGCACCTGCGCCTCACGCCCATCACCAAAGTGCCCTTCACAGATGTTAAAGCAGATATCGGGCTGGAGCGTGCGCAGGTGATTAACCAGCTCGATGTTGCCCTCCAGGAAGGTGACTCTGTGCCCGCCTGCCTCCAGTGCGTGCGAGATCGACGCGATCGTCTCTTCCGAATCGAGGTCGTCCCACCGGTCGGGTGACATGCCGGGCCAGACGGGCGCATTCTTTTTCAGGTTTGCGAGTAGTGCGACGTGCATCTGTTCTCCTCAGGGATTGTTGGTTCGTTGGTTGGTTGGTTAGTTGGTTGGCGTGCAACAAACCAACCAACTAACCAGCCATCTATCTCGGTCTTATGGTCGCTCGCCTTGTAGCCGGCGCTTGATCGGCCCCCAACGGATGCGCGTCAGGCGTTGGTGCACGGTGTCATAGCCCGCGGGCACGATGGCCGTTCGCTCGCCCGCGAGGAGCGCGGCCACGCCCTCCTGCTCCTTCTCTTCGTCGTCCAGGCCGCGCGCCTGGCACGAGGTGCAGCGCGCGGCGTCGTGGCGCTCATAGTCGTCGGGCTGGGTGTAGGCTGTGATTAACCCTTCAAAGTTGCGGACCACCACCCTGTCGGGCGACTGGCTGAGAAGGTAGTTGGGCATGATCGGGATCTTGCCGCCGCCGCCCGGGGCGTCGATGACGTACGTGGGCACGGCAAAGCCCGAGGTGTGTCCACGCAGCGACTCGATGATCTCGATACCAACCGACACGGGTGTGCGAAAGTGGCCGGCACCGTGCACCAGGTCGCACTGGTAGATATAGTAGGGCCGCACGCGGTTGCGCACCAGTGCGTGCACCAGGTCCTTCATCACGTGCGGGCAGTCGTTCACCCCCGCCAGCAGCACCGACTGGCAGCCGAGCGGGATGCCCGCGTCGGCCAGCCGCGCCAGCGCCACCGACACCTCTGCTGTCATCTCCTTCGGGTGGTTGACGTGCACGTTCATCCAGAGCGGGTGAAACTGGCGCAGCATCTCTACCAGCGCGGGGGTGATGCGCTGCGGCAGAAAGACGGGCACCCGGCTGCCGATGCGCAGCACCTCTACGTGTGGGATGGCGCGCAGCCGCGCCAGCAGCTCCTCGAGGATCTTGGGCGGCAGGATCAAGGGGTCGCCGCCCGACAGCAGCACGTCGCGTACCTCGGGGTTGCCGGCGATGTAGCGGATCTGGGCGTCATAGTCGCGGCGGCTGAACTGCACCGTCGGATCACCGACGATCCGGCTGCGCGTGCAGTAGCGGCAGTAGCTCGCACACTGGGTGGTGACGAGCATCAGCACGCGGTCGGGGTAACGGTGCACCAGGCCGGGCACCGGCGAGTGCGCCTCCTCACCGAGCGAGTCGACCATCTCGGAAGCAAACGGCAGCAGCTCTTTGCCTGTGGGGATCACCTGGCGCCTGATGGGGCACGCCGGATCGTGCGGGTCGATCAGGCTGGCGAAATAGGGTGTGATGTCGACGCGAAAGTTACCCTGCGCGGAGAGTCCCTCGCGCTCTGCATCGGTCAAGTCTATGACACGTGACAGCTCTTCAACCGTGTTGAGCCGGTGAGCAAGCTGCCAGCGCCAATCGTTCCATTGTTCCCACGCAACGTCGCCCCAGGGGGGAGGCGGCGTGCGCCTCGTACCGGGGGGTTCCTGCGCTTCTTCCTGGACGCCGTCCGCCTGAGCGCCAGCCGTCTGAGCGTCAGCCG
>DATHUZ010000841.1:0-5592 GCA_035461725.1 Anaerolineae bacterium | reverse complement strand
CCTGCCTTTCGCTCCATGCCGGCCGGCGAGGTGGCGGCGTTTCGCGTGCGGCGTGGGCTGCCCGACCGGTTTATCCTCTTTGTCGGCACCCTCGAGCCGCGCAAGAACATCGCCCGCCTCATCTCGGCCTATGCTCAGGTGCCGCAGCCACGCCCACCCCTCCTGCTCGTGGGCGGCAAGGGCTGGTTGTACGACGACATCTTTCGCCGCGTCGAGATCTTGGGCCTCACCGATGAGGTTCACTTTGTGGGCTATGTCGAGGCGGCAGAGCTTCCTGCGTGGTATAATGCGGCGCTCTTTTTCGTCTACCCTTCCCTCTATGAGGGATTTGGCCTGCCGGTACTCGAGGCGATGGCTTGTGGCACCCCTGTCGTGTCGTCTACCGCGTCGTCACTGCCCGAGGTCGCGGGTGAGGCAGGTGTCCTGGTCGATCCACACGATACGGATGCCCTGGCCGGGGCCATAGGCCGGCTCGCCGGCGACGCCTCGCTGCGCGATGAGCTGGCCGCCGCCGGGGTGCGACAGGCAGCACGCTTTTCCTGGTCCGAGACGGCACGCGGCACAGCACGCTGCTTCCGCCGCGCCCTCGGCATAGAGGGAGGATCCTGACGTGTTCGAGCGCTACCGCCGGTGGATTTCGCTCGCAGTAGCCGTCGCCGATGTCCTGCTCATCAATCTTGCCGTCGGCCTTGCCTACTGGATCCGCTACGACTTGCAGGCGTTTGCAGCGGTCGATGAGGCCTACTTTGTGCCCTACCTTTCCTTCATTCCGATCTCTCTCGCCCTGACCGTGCTGCTGCTTGGCATCTACAAGCTCAGTGGCGTGTACGATATGCCTCGTGGTTCCTCCTGGTTCGACGAGGCATACCACGTGCTTACCGGCACTGCCACCGGCATTGTCCTGACCGTGTTTGTCATCGTCTTTTTCTTCCGCCCGTTTCTCTATTCGCGCCTCGTCTTTTTCTACGCCGGTGTCCTGATCACCGTCTTGCTTGCCATTGCCCGTATTGGCAAACGCGTGCTGCGCAACCAACTGCGCAAAAGAGGGCTCGGTGTCGACCGCTTGCTGATCGTCGGAGCTGGCGAGATTGGTCGCACAGTGATGCGCAACATCGTCGCCCATCCAACTCTCGGCTACCACATCGTCGGCTTTGTAGACGACGACCCGGAAAAAGGCGCCACCGACATCGGGCGCTTTAAGGCACTCGGCAACACGGCCAACATACCACGCCTCGTCAAAGAACTGGCCATCGACGAGGTAATCATCACCCTGCCGTGGATGTACCATCGCAAGATCGTCAGCATCGTTGCCCAGTGCGAGCGCCAGCAGATCCGGGTGCGCATCGTCCCCGACATCTTTCAGATGACACTCAGCCACCTCGACGTCGAAGATCTTGGCGGAGTGCCCATGATCGGCGTCAAGGAGGTCACGATCACGCGCGCACAGCACCTGACCAAGCGCGCCATCGACATCCTGGTGTCATCGGTGGGCCTGGTTTTGCTGCTTCCCGTGTTCACGCTGATCGCCGCTGCCATCAAGCTCGATTCGTCAGGCCCCATCTTTTTCAGCCAGATCCGTGTCGGCAAGGGTGAGCGCCTTTTCTCCTGCTTCAAGTTTCGTTCCATGTACCAGGGCGCCGATGCACAAAAACAACAGCTCCTCAACCAGAACGAGGCCAACGGCGTCTTTTTCAAGATCCGGCAGGATCCGCGCGTCACGCGCGTCGGCCGCCTCCTGCGCCGGACCAGCATGGATGAGCTGCCCCAGCTATTTAATGTGTTGATGGGACACATGAGTGTTGTCGGCCCCCGCCCGGCGCCGCCCGACGAGGTGCAGCGTTACCTGGCGTGGCACAAGCGGCGGTTGGAAGTGTCGCCGGGCATAACCGGGCTGTGGCAGGTCTCCGGGCGCAGCGAGCTGACCTTCGATGAGATGGTCCTCTTGGACCTTTACTACATCGAGAACTGGTCTCCATTTCTCGACTTTCAGATTATGCTGCGCACTCTGCCCAAGGTGATTACCGGAGAGGGAGCGTATTGATGGCAGGGCAGTCAGAGGCGGCGGAATCGATCGACGCCAGCATCTATCTACACGCTGTAGCAGAAGGAGGACGACATGTGGCGATGCACGAGCTGTGGTTACATCTGGCAGGGCGACGAGGCACCGGACGAGTGCCCCAAGTGCGGAGCCCAGCAGAGCAGGTTTGAAGAGGTCGATGCCAAGACGGCGGACATCATCGAGCGCGCCAGGTACACAAACAGCCTGCAGATGAACCTGTACGCGCTTCTCGAGCAGATCATGGCCCTCGCCGAAGAAGGGATTGACGATAACCTCGATGCCGGCTGTGTGCGCATCTTTGAACAGGCATCAGATCAGGCCGAGATCCTGCAGCAGTCAATTCTCGCCGAGCTTCAGGGCCACGTCAAAAAGAACAAGTGGGGCTAGCCTGACAGCCGGCCTGCCTCGACCTGCCACACCTGGCACTGGTCGCGAAACTCCCCCGGCACCGCGCCCAGATCGGTCGTGGTGAGAATCGACTGCTGCACCCCGCAGGCGAGTGCCTCGAGCAGAAACGCTCGCCTGTGTGCGTCGAGCTCTGACAGCACGTCGTCGAGCAGCAGCACCGGCTCTTCGCCCGTTTCCTGCCGCATCAGGCGGACTTCGGCCAGTTTGAGGGCGAGTGCCGCCGTGCGCTGCTGGCCCCGCGAGCCGTATACGCCCGCGTCCACGCCGTTCAACAGAAAGCGCATCTCGTCGCGGTGTGGGCCCACCAGCGTCATGCCTGCCGCCACCTCGCGCGACCGTTGAGCGCGCACCTGGGTGCGAAAGGAGCGGGCAACCGCCTCTACGCTCTGCGTGTCCTCGTCCAGGCCATCCAGGTCCAGGCTCGGCTCATAGCGCAGGTGCAGCGCTTCCATGCCCGCCGTCAGTTCGCCATGCAGGCGATTGGCGAGCGTGTCGAGCGCCTGCACCGCGCGCACCCTGCGTGTCACCAGGTAGGCACCACTCTCCACCAGCCGGTCGTCCCAGAAGGCGAGCTGCTCTCCGTCGCTGCGTCCCCGCTCGCGCAGCTCGCGCAGCAGCGCGTTGCGCTGGGTCAAAATGCTGTTATAGCGTGACAGCGACCGGCAGTACGCCGCATCCACCTGGCACAGGGTCACATCCAGGTAGCGCCGCCTGTCGCCTGGCGACCCCGACACGAGCGTGAGGTCCTCGGGCAAAAAGAGCACCACGTTGAGCTGGCCAAGCATGTCCATAGCACGTCGCACTGTGCCATTGATCCGGATCTCTTTTTTGTAGCGCCCGCCATTGTTCGCCTGCCGGGTCAGCGTGATCTCGATGCTCACCGGCCCACTCGTGCGCGCCACGCGCCCCACCAACCGGGCATAGGGCAGTGGCTCCTGCTCCACCGCCAGCCAGTTCACGATCTCCCGGTCCGACCCGGCGTGCGGCGACCGGCTCGTCGCCAGGTAGTAGATCGACTCCAACAAGTTCGTCTTGCCCTGCGCGTTGTCACCCGCCAGGAGCGTGACTCCCGGCGACAGGTCGATCTCCAGCCGGACATAGTTCCGAAAGTTGTGCAGGGTGAGATGATTCAGGCGCATGGGCAGATTATAGCGCAAGGATGCCCGTGCCGCAAGCGCCGGCACGTGGAAAACGGTGTGGAATACCGGATCACGCTGTTTGGCATCCGGTCCGAGTTGTGGTATTATCATTACGAAAATCAGAGAAAAGGAGATTTCAAATGGAAGAGCCGAAAACCGAAAAACGCACAGTCACCGAAGAGGTCGAAATCGCGGCGAACGAGCTGGTGGATCGCGTCAAGGATCTGCTCCAGGAAGGGAACGTCCGCCGTGTGATCATCCGCCGCGCCGATGGAAGCCTGCTGATGGAGATCCCGCTCACCGGCGCCGCGGCCGTGGGGGGTGTTCTCGCCTTCTTCCACCCGGTTCTCGCGGCCCTGGGCGCCATGGCCGCGCTGCTCTCCAACGTCAAGATCGAGATTATTCGCGAAGACTGACCTGCTCGGTGGCGTCGAACGCCAGATCTGCCACGATGGCAACACGCCCTGGCTTGCCGGGGCGTGTTGCTATTGGCCCCCAACGCACCACCTCAAACCCGCCCCTGATACCCTTTCCTAATACCCGCCCCCCACTTGCACAATCCCACACCTGTGGTATCATATCCGCCGCGAGGAAGCCATCGAGATGCGAGACAGGGGCAAGGCAAAGGACAGCGTATGGGATCGGGTCGCGGATGCAGTGGCAGCCACCGGGCTCTTTATCGCTGCGCTTGCCCTCTACCTGTCTACCCTGGCCCCCACCGTGGCTGCACTCTATGACGATAGCCTCGAGTTTCCACTCGTCGCGCACCGGCTGGCCATCGCTCACCCCACCGGCTACCCGTTCTACACACTGCTCGCCGCCCTCTTGGCACGCGGCCCATGGGCGAACCCTGCCTGGGGCGTCAACTTGCTCTCTGCTGTTGCGGCTGCTCTGTCGGTTGCCCTCGTCTACCTGGTCGCCCGTGCCCTGACGGTCAGGCGCCTCGCCGCCTTGCTCGGCGCCGTCGCGCTGGCGGCCTCACCCGTCTTTTGGTCACAGGCCGTCATCGCCGAGGTGTACACGCTCAACCTCGCCCTCGTCGCCGCCCTGCTCTGGCTGATCCTGCTCTGGGCACGCCGGCCCTTCCTGCCGGTCACCCCTTTTGCCCGCCTCCTCGTCCCGCCGCGCCGTCCTGGACCACTCTTTCTACCTGGTCGAGAACGCCCGGCAGCGCAAGGATGGGAAGCACTCAAGGCGCGCGCTTTTCTGCCACCACACCGGCCCGGCTCACTCTTTGCTCCAGGCCAGACCCGTGGGCGCCGTGCTCTCGATCGCGCGCGCTACCACCTGCCCGGCACCGCGCGCCGCCTGGAGTCGCTCGCCGACATCACATCGCGTGCCGTACGTCACGCACAGTGGCGCGTACGCCACCTCTACCGCCGCGCCTTCCCGGCCGTTCCACCCAAGGCGCGCCTGCGCCCACATCCTTCGCTCTACCTCCTGGTACTGCTCATGGGCCTTGCCCTCGCCCACCACAGGACGGCCATTCTCCTCGCCCCGGCCCTGTTCGCCTTCCTTCTGGCCGTCGAGCAGCGCGTGCTGACCCGTGCCGCGCTGCTCGGCCCCGAGCACCACGAGCGCCCCCGCTGGCTCCAGGTCGCCGCGCGCCCCATCGGCCTCCTCATCTTTTCCCTCCTGGCGCCGCTCTCGCTCTATCTCTACCTGCCGCTGCGCGGTGAGGTTGGATCGCTCGACGGCACATACGAGCACACGCTGGCCGGTTTCTGGTCGTGGGTCACTGCCAGCGGCTACAGCGCCTTTTTCGCCGACAATCCACTCGCGCGCGACCTTGACCCGGCATTCTACGCAAACCTCTTCTGGGATCAGTTCGGCCCTGCCGGCCTGGCCCTGGCCATCACCGGCCTCGTCGCGCTGCTGCTCCGTTTCCGGCGCCCCGAACCCGCAAGGTGGGAGTGGCTCCTCACGGGCCTGGCCTTTATCACCTACGTCGCTGTTGCCGTCCTCTACCGTGTGCCCGACGTCGAG
>DATHUZ010000840.1:0-10662 GCA_035461725.1 Anaerolineae bacterium | reverse complement strand
ATGCGGTCGACCAGTACACGCGCGCACTCGAGATCGCGCCTAATGATGCCGACATCCATTCCAACCTGGCGGCTGCCTACGTTCAGTTGGGCCAGCTCGACGCGGCACTGGAAGAATACCAGGCAGCGGTGCGCCTTGATCCGAACCTTGCCCAGGCCCACTTTGGCCTCGGTGTGATCTATGTGGAGCTGGGGCAAAATGAAGAGGCGATCGCTGCCTTTGAGCAGTTCCAGGCGCTTGACGCGGGCCAGGACAGCATGGCTACCGACCTGGCGCGCCAATACCTGGAACAGCTCCGAGGAGAGTAGATGTACGAATTAACGACGCTGGACAACGGGCTGCGCATCCTCACGGTGACAATGCCCCACGTCCAATCTGTCACCCTCGGCTGTTTTCTGAGGGTGGGCTCGCGCTACGAGCCGGCCGAGATCTCGGGTGCTTCGCACTTTATCGAGCACATGCTCTTCAAGGGTACCGGGCGCTGGCCAACTCCACGCGCGATCGCGGAAGCGATTGAAGGGAAAGGCGGGGTGCTGAATGCCAGCACCGGCCTCGAGACGACCCTCTATTGGGCCAAGGTAGCGGCGCCGCACGTGCGACGGGCGTTCGACGTGCTGAGTGATATGCTGCTCGACCCGTCGTTCGATCCTGTCGAGATAGAAAAAGAGCGCGGCGTGATCGGCGAAGAGATCAGCTACTCGCTCGACACACCCGATAACCTGGCCCAGATCCTGGTCAATGAGCTGCAGTGGCCCGACCACCCACTGGGTCGCGACGTGGCGGGGAGCCGCGAGTCGCTGGGAAGGCTGACACGGGAGGCACTGCTCGCGTACCTGGCGGCTCACTACCGGCCCGCGAACACGATCGTGGGACTGGCTGGGCAGATCGGCCACAAAGAGGCGGTGGCGCTGGCCGAGTCGCACCTTGGCCACTGGCAGCCAGGCCCGGAAATGGCCTGGGAGGGTGCACCACCCAACGGGCACGGCCCCCGTATGCGGCTGGAGCAGAGGCGGACCGAGCAAATGCACCTGGTTTTTAGCTTCGCGGGACCTTCACGCAAGGATCCCGATCGCTTTGCCGTTCGGCTCCTGAACGTGATCCTGGGTGAAGCGATGCAGTCGCGCTTGTTCCAGGAGGTACGTGAGCGGCTCGGCCTGGCCTACAGTGTCGACTCGTACGTCACCACGCTCGAAGACACAGGTGCGGTTGGCATCTATGCAGGCGTTGCACCCGGCCGCGCGGAGGAAGCGGCGCGTGCCATTCTCGGCGAGCTGGATCGCGTGCGCCAGGAGGCGGTGCCCGAGGACGAGCTGGCCAACGCCAAGGAGTTTATACGCGGCCGCATGGCCCTCTCTCTCGAAGACCCGTTTTCCATCGCCACCTGGTACGTGCGGCAGCAGTTGTCGCGCGAGCAAGTGCTCGAGCCAGATGAGGCGCTCGCGCACATCGATGCACTGGAGGCCGCCGACCTGCAACGGGTGGCTGCTGCTGTTTTCTGCGATGAGCGGCTGAACCTGGCCGCGGTGGGCCCCTTTGGCCGGAATGGCAAGCGCTTTCAGCGAGCCGTCCGCTTTTAGGTGTGACCCTGCATCCTGGAATCATGACGATCTAGCCTGGAGGACAAGGATCCTGTGACTGTGAAACTATTGATGAGTTGGGACATTCGACCGGGAAAGGAGCAGACCTACTTTGAGTTTGCGATGCAGACGTTTGCTCCGGCCTTGATGAAGATGGGCTGGCAGCCCACAGAGGCATGGTACACGCTGTATGGCGAGGGACCGCAGATTCTGACTGCGGGGGTCACGGACAGCGTGGACGAAATGCGTGATATTCTCGACAGCTCCGAGTGGACCGACCTGAAGGGGCGCTTGCTCGAGTACGTCACGAACTTTCGCTACAAGGTGATCCCGGCTTCCGGCCGCTTCCAGATGTAGAACGGGCTGTGTCCCGACAGGCAGGGGCAGCCACAGCGCCGCGCGTTGAAAAGAAAACGGCGGGTCCTATCGGCACGGGCCCGCCGCCAGTCCCGATCTATTACCCGCACTCAGGTATCGCTCTTGTCAGCCGTGCCCGATGTGTCGCTCGCGGCCGGTGCCTCGCTCTTGGCCGGCACGTCACTCGTAGCCGGTGACTCGCTGCCCCCGTCGCTGCTGCTTTCCTCTTTGGCCTTCCCACCCTCTTTGGGCGGGGCAAGAGTGGGCGAAGAGACCTGGCGGTTGTCGGTGATGTAAAACCCGGAGCCCTTGAAAATCACGCCGACAGGCTGGATGATCCGGCGCACGGCGCCCTCACACGCGGGACAAAGGCGCTCCGGATCGTCTGACATGCGCTGCCTGCGCTGAAACTCGTGCCCGCAGGCATCGCATCGATAGTGGTAAATCGGCATACGAACGAACCTCCCCTGTGTCTGCACTCCCCGCGCTTATTATACACGCTTCCCGCGCGCGTGCAAAAAGCACGCTTGGCGACGTGGGAGCCACGGCTGCCGGAGAGGTTGTTACTCACACTGAAAGCGCCACACGCGGGCGGCACTGGTGTCAGTTCCACGGAGATACGCAGAGCCGGCACGGAGACTCACGGAGAAGAGAGAGGGAAAAGGCGCTACGCGGATCTGTGTATTCCGTGCATCTCTCTGGGACCAGCACTAGCGTACCTGGATGGTAAATATGATCCGGTCGGTCGCGATCTCGCCCTCTGTGCCGAGCACGGGCAGGCGCGGCATGGAGGGCACGCCGGCATCATAGACACCCACTTCGATCACGTAATCGCCCGGGGCGAGATCGGCCGGCACCGCAAACTCGTGCACATCGGTCACATACTCGCCAGGCACCCAGCCGGTGGTGGGTCGGGCGCCGGCAGCCGGCTCGCCGTCGTGCCCGGCCACCACCCTGCCGTTCGCGTCGAGCAGGTGCACAAACGCCGTGTAGGGCACGTCCATTTCGGCCAGGGCCTCCCAGTAGAGGATCACGCGCAGAGTGCCGCCGGGTGCGGTGGGGTTGGGCAACAGGTCGGCACCGAGCAGGCCTACCCGGTTGTCGAAATTGGCGCGCCGCAGTGCCTGGGGTGCCGGCGGGGCAAACACGCGATCTGTAGACAACACCTGCAAAGTGGTGATCTGGGCCGGATCTGCTACCGGGTGCCCCAGGCCGTCCAGGAGCTGCAGCGACAGGCTCGCCTCTCCCGGGCGGGCGTGGATCGGCAAGCGGAAGGTGATCTGCCCGCGCCAGGCCTGGCCTGGCAGCCAGATACTCGTGGGGTGCCATTCGTTCGTGAGATAGTGGATGCCGGCGTCGAGAGCCTGGCCCGCAGCATCGGAAAGCAACAGCCGCACGCGGTAGTCGCCCCCCGGCTGTGACTTGACCGACCAGATGGGGGTCAGCAGCAGGCGGTCGCCGGGGGCGGCGTCCTCGCGGCCGAGATCCCACCCGATCAACCCGATCCCACCGCCCAGGTTGAGCTGTTCGGCATGCACGACTTCTACTTCCTCGGGCGTGGCGGCGGCGACGGCGAGGCGCACCGCGCCGGGCACGGCGCGCTTGCCCTGCGGATTGCCCGCCGCGTCGAGCACGTCGAGGCCCACAGGGTCTTGTTCGGTATAGACGCCCACCTCGAGGCCGTAATCGCCCGGGGGAGAGCCGGGCAGGAGAGCCAGATCGATGCGGCCAAAGACGACCTGCCCGGGCCGCCAGCGGCTGGTGGGATAGTAGTAGGCGGTGGGCCGCCCATCCCACTGCCCCCAGCTCTGCCCAATCGTGTCGCGCAGGACGATGGAGACGCGATAGTCCTCCTGGAGCGGCTGGAGCGCTTCCCAGAAGAGGGTGACCTGCCTGTCACCTGTCTGGGTGTAGCCGAGCAACTGCAGCCGGTTGCCAAAGTTGACGTGTGCCGGGTGGGCGATGTCGGGCCGGACGGCAAAGGCGGCTCCATCGGGCAGGCGGTAGTGACGCACATCGACCTGGGAAAACGCCACGCCGACGGGCACTTCTTGCGCGCTCTCGGCGAGCATCGACGGCAGGTAGCCGGCGGGATCCACCACCTCGTCCTGCCACAACACCAGCCACACGCCGCTCTTGTCGCCCAGCCACTCGTTCAGTGTTCCTGCGATCGAATAGTCGAGCGTGGCGGTGGTATCGAGGGTGGGTGTGTCGGGGAGCAGGTGCCGGTCGAGGTCGGGTGCATAGTAGTCGAATACAGGAAAAGCGTGGCCCGACACGAGGATGATCGTTTCCTTCTCCTGCACGTGGTCTCGCAGATAGGTGGCCACACCTCGAAAGTCGGCGCGGGCAAAATCGGGATCGCCGTACGCCCCCAGGACGGCATAGGCCGACGCGGCGAACAGGAGAAGCATTCCAAGGATGGCCGCGGCCTGGCGCAGCACGTTGGCGATGGCCTGGCCACGGACGTGGCGCAGAGCTGCCAATCCACCGCCCAGGATGAGGAGAAGTGCCGGATGCGACATCATCACGTAGCGGGCGTTGAACTTGGGGGCTGCATAAGAGATGGCGAGGATGAGGACGGGGGGAAGCAGCAGGTAGAGGAGGAGAAAGAGGATGGGGTCGTAGGCGGCCGGCAAGGCGCTTGGCTCGTTCTGAGGCTCGCGCCTCGCGACGGCTGACGCCCTGGCAAAAAGGGCTGCCAGGCAGACGACGAGGACGACGCCGATGCCCGCGGCCCAGAGGAGGCCGTCGGCCTCGGTTACCGACTCGCCGCCGGCGAACAGGACGGCGATGTCGACGAGCACTTCGCCCAGCTTGAGCCGGCCCTCCAGGTAGCTCACATCGGTGTCGTAGCGGGTCAACAGATTGGGCAGCCAGGGGAGGTAGGCGAGCAGGGTGACCAGGCCAGAGGCAGCGCCGCCGATCACCAGGTGGCGCGGGCGCAAGCGCTCGCGTCCCCACGTCCAGAGTAGATAGACCGCCTGGAAGGCGAGGACAAAGAAGGCAAAGTAGTGTGTATAGATGGCCGCCACGTTGGCCGCGGTAAAGCCGGCCCAGAGTGCGGCCGCCTGGCGGGCGTCACGGGTGGTGGTGACGCGCAACAGCAAGTAGCTCGACAGGAGGCAGAGAAAGGTGAGGAGCGTGTACATGCGCACTTCTTGGGCGTACCAGATGTGCAGCGGCGAGATGGCGACGAGGAACGCCGCGAGCAGGCCGGCGCTTTTGCTCTGAAAGAGTGCGAGGCCCGCCATATAGATGAGCGGCACGGTCAAGAGCCCAAAGAGGACCGACAGGCCGCGTACCGCCACCTCGCCGTCTCCAAAGAGGCGCATCCAGCCGCGAAGCAGGTAGTAGTACAGGGGAGGCTGGATGTCGGCGGCGGTGCGGGCCGTGATCTCGCCAGGCTCCATGCTCGCGAGATAGACGCTAAAGCCTTCGTCGTACCAGAGGCTCTGCGCGTCAAGGCCGTAGAGGCGCAGGGCCAACGCCAAAAGCGCCGCCGCACCGAGCAGGGCAGCGACCGCGGCTATGCGGTTGGGTACCGGTATCCGCCGGCTCTCACTGGCCGAGATCACGTTTTGCACTCGTACCTGCCTCAAGTCGCGGCTATGATAACACACAACGCGGCAGGCAGCAAATGGCCGGCGAGGCGACAATCGCTTCTGGGGCGAGAAAGGTGAAAAGGTGAAAAAGTTGGGCGGAGACGGCTTGACAGGGAGTGCAGGATGTGGTATACTAGAAAGAGTATATTCTAGTACTGGAGTATTGATGGAGTGGTGGACGAACAAGAGAGCCCGGCAGAGAGGCAGACGATGACCAACGCGGAGCTGGCGATCCTGACCCTGGTGGGCGAACGGCCGCGGCATGGGTACGAGATCGAGCAGGTGATCGAGGAGCGGGGCATGCGGGAGTGGACGGACGTAGGCTTTTCCTCGATCTACTATCTGCTCAACAAGCTGGCGCGCGAGGGGCTGATCGAGAGCAGGTTGGAACAGGCGGGGCAGGGGCCGGCGCGCAAGGTCTATCAAGTGACGGCAGCCGGGCAAGAGGCGCTGCGCGAAGCGCTGCTGGCGGCGCTGTCGGTGCCTGAGCGGTACCCGTCGAGCCTGCTGCTGGCGGTGGGCAACCTGCCGGTGGTGGCGCCGGGCGAGGCGCTGGGCGCACTGGAGGCGTACCGGGCGCGGCTGGCAGAGCGGCTGGCGCGCATCCGAGAGCGCCGCGAGGCGCAGCAGCCGCTGCCCTATTTTGTCGATGCGCTGTTCGACTACAGTATCAGCATGATCGAAGCGGAGATGGCCTGGATTGAGCGTTTCACCGTGCAGGTACGTCAAGAAACTAGCTGACAGAAGAAAGGATTGGCGAAATGACACTAGAAGCGTTGGATGGGTTCACGCACTTGACGACGCACCACTGCGTTACAGGCTCGATGCGCCACGTGTACGCGCACAACGGGCACGACGTGAGCGAGGAGATGCTGCTCGGGCTGGGCGAAGGGGTGAGTTTCAGCTACTGGCATTTTCAGGGACAGCCTCCCTTCCTCGGGGGGCGCGGGATGCCCAAACCGAGCATGGAGCAGCTCGCCGGACAGCGCACCGGGGTCGAGATCGGGCTGCACACGACGACCAGCGCGCGCAAGGCGCACCAGGCGATGCTCGATGCGCTCGATTCGGGGCAGCCGCTCATGATCGGCTGCGATATGGGGTTTCTGCCCTATTTCGACTTTGGCGGCGAGGAGTACCACTTTGGCGGGCACGCGGTGGTGGTGTGTGGGTATGATGCCGACACGGGAACCGTGCTGATCGCCGACCGCGACGCGGAACTGCACCCCGTGCCGCTCGCCGACCTGGAGCGGGCGCGAGCCAGCACCTTCAAGCCCTTCCCGCCCAAGAACTTGTGGTATACCTTTGACTTTACACGCAAGCGGTCGCCATCGGCCGGCGAGGTGCGCGAGGCGGTCGTGGCTCAAGCACGCCTCATGCTGGAGCCGCCGATTCGTAACATCGGCGTCGCCGGCATTCACAAGGCGGCTGGCGCTGTGCCGCGCTGGCCAGGCAAGCTCAACGCAGACGAGGTGCGCTGGGCGCTCTTCAACACGTACATCTTTGTCAGCCCCGAGGGCGGCTCGGGCGGCGGCAACTTTCGATACATGTTCAGCCGGTTCCTGGCAGAGGCGCGCGAGCTTACAGGGGATTCCAGGCTTGAGGAGAGTGCGGAAGAGTTTCGCCAGGTTGGCGACGACTGGGAGGCCCTGGGCGCGTGGTGCCGGAAAGCGTCGGAAGCGGATGACCCTGCCGCATGGCTGGACGAAGCAGGTGCTCGCCTGGCAGCCCTCGCAGCGAGGGAAGAGGCCGCCTGGCGCCGCGTGGTTGGATAAGCTTCGATTCGTTTGGTGCCAGGCACTGCCGCTGCCGGCAGTGCCTGGCATCTTTTTGCCTCTTGACAAATGAACCTAGTTTTGATATAATATGAACCGACGGTTCATATATTATGAAACTCGACGACTGGACACAGATTCACGCACGCATCCTCGCGCTGGAACAGGAGGGACTGGTCACGCGCACCTTCCGGCGGCTCGACCCGGAGCGGCAGGAGGCGGTGATCGTCGCCATCCTCGACGAGGCGGCGGAAAAGGGCGCGGCAGCGTTTAACGTAAAGGACGTGGCAGAGCGGGCGGGCGTGTCGGTCGGCGCGCTCTACACCTACTTTCCGAATCGCGAGGCGATGCTCTCGTTCGCCGTCGCGCTGTCGGTCCACTTTGTGGGCGATAGCTTTCAGGCGTTCCGCCCTTACCTGCTCGAAATGCCCTTGCGCGAGGCGCTCGTTGCCTACCTGATGGGTGGCGTGGAGTGGAGCCAGGTCTACGTGGGGCTGTTGCGCCTGTTCGCCCGAGCTGCCTACCATGGAGACCCGGAGCTGGCGGAGAGCCTGGTGCGGCCGGTGGCGACCGTGCTGCGCGAGATGGTGCGCGACGTGCTCAACGCCGCCGCGGAGCGGGGCGAGCTGAGAGAGGGCGTCGACCTGGAGGCGATGGCGAGGGTGATCCACGCCCTGACGATTGCGGTCGGCGACAGCCTGCTGCTGCCCTACCTGAACACCTATTTTCAGGTGAGCGGGGCGGACGTGTCGCCAGAGCGGGCGATGGAGGCGGCGGTGGACCTGGTTCTGCACGGGGTGGGCCACGAGGCGGGGGCGGGCGGATGAAAGCGTTCAGTGTGATGCGCAAGACGCTGCTCGAGCTGTGGCGCGAGCCGCTGCTCCTCGGCTTGTTGTTCGCCTTTCCGATCCTGCTCATCCTGTTCTACTATGTGGCTTTTGGTGAGACCGACGCCGGCCTGTCGCGTTACCTCAGCCTGCTCGTCCTGAACCAGGACGAGGGGGCAGCCGTGGGCGGGGAGCGCTGGTCGGCGGGCGATGAGCTGATCGGCCTGCTGCGCGGCACCGAATGGGAAGGGATGCCGGTGTTCGGCGTCGAGATCGTGGCCGGCCGCCGGGAGGCGGAAGCGGTGCTGCTCGAGCGCAAGGCGGCGTTGCTGGTGGTGATTCCGCACGGTTTCAGCTCGGCGCTGCTTGGCGTGCCGGTGGGAGGTGCGGCGCCCACGGTGTCACTCGTCGGCGATCCGACAGCGGACAGTTACATCTTTGCGCGCAGCTTTCTCGATGACCTGGTGCGCGAGTTTGCGCGGCAAGCGGTGGGCGACGGCGGCCAGCCGCCGCCTGTCAGCTATGAATTTGTGCCGGGCACAGGCACGATGTCCGACTTTGACTTTGGCGTGGCGGGGATGATCGTGTTCAGCGTGATGCTCGTGTCGGTGTCGACGGCGGAAACGCTGGTACGTGAGAACGTGGGCGGCACGCTGCGCCGCCTGCGCCTGACGACAGCTCGCTCTGCCGACCTGCTGCTTGGCGTGACCGCGGCACAAATGCTGGTGGCCGTGCTCACCGTGCCGGTGACCTTTGCCACCGCGATTGCCTTTGGCTTTCGGCCCCATGGCTCTCTCCTGGTCGCCATGGGGATCGGGCTGCTCCTCAGCCTGACGGCGGTGGGTGTGGGGCTGGTTACGGCGTGTTTCACCCGGACTGATGGCGAGGCGGCAAACCTGGCCGCGACCCTGGGCGTGATGATGGTCCTCCTATCGGGCGCCATGTTTCCCATGCCTGACACGCCACTCGTCACGCTGGGAGGACGGACGCTGCAACTGTACGACCTGGTACCGCCTGCCCACGCGGCAGAAGCACTACGCCGGGTGCTCATCCTGGGCGACGGCGCAGGCGACGTGGCGTTCGAGCTCGTCGCGATGACGCTCCTGTCACTTTTGATGTTGGCCACCGGCGTGCTGTTGTACCAGCGGATGCAGATGCGCCGGGAAAAGCACGCGTAGCACGCGTAGCACAGTTCGGTCGAGGGATGGGGCGATGCCAGAGGTGGTGCTGCGAACAGAGGGGTTGACCAAACGATACGGCACGTTGACAGCGGTCGACGGCCTGACGCTCGACGTGCACGAGGGCGAGATCCTCGGGTTCCTGGGACCCAACGGGGCCGGCAAGACCACGTCGATCAACATGATGTGCGGCTTGCTCCGGCCAGATGCGGGCCGGGTGACGATCCGCGGCCTGCCGGTGACCGGCGCGGCAGGGTCGAGTATGCCCGTGGGGGGTCCGATTCGCGCCCGGGTGGGCATGTGTCCCCAGGAGATCGTGCTCTGGGAGCGGCTTGCCTGCCTGGAGCAGTTGCAGTTCATCGGGCAGATGTACGGCCTGCAGGGCGGCGAGGCACGTAGGCGGGGCGAGCGGCTGCTCGACGAGCTGGGATTGGCGGAAAAGCGCAAGGTGCAGGCACGCCGTCTGTCGGGGGGGATGCAGCGCCGGCTCAACCTGGCCATGGCGCTGGTGCACGACCCCGAGATTGTCGTGCTGGACGAGCCGGAGGCGGGGCTCGATCCGCAAAGCCGGGTAAAGGTGCGCGAGTACATCCGCTCGCTGGCGCGGGTCAAGACGGTGATTCTGACCACGCACAACATGGACGAGGCCGACAGGGTGGCCGACAGGGTGGCGATCATCGACCAGGGCAGGCTACTGGTGCTCGACACGCCGCAGGCGCTCAAGCAGCAAGTGGGCGAAGGTGACGTGGTCGAGATCGGGCTCGACGGACCGGCGGCGGATGGGCTGGAGGCAGCGCTTCGAGCCGCGCATCTGGCCTCGGGGCGGCCTGTGGTGAGCGAGGTGTGGCTCGATCCGGGGCGAACGATGCTCACCGTGCGTGCCCTCAACGCAGTCGGCGCCTTGCCGGCCATACTCGACACGTTGACGGCGTGCGGCCAGCGGCCGAGCGAGCTGCGGCTGCGCGAGAACACGCTTGAGGACGTGTTCATCCAGCTCACGGGGAGGAGGCTGCGCGAGTGAAGACGCTGGCTGTGGCACGCAAAACGCTCGTCGAGATCACCCGTGAGCCGCAGATGCTCGGCCTCGTCGTGCTGCTGCCACTCGTCTTTTTGTTGATCACGGCGACGACGTACACCGGCTCACTGTTGGTCACGTACCCGATCGCGGTTACGGGTGCGGCGGCCGAAGATTCGCTGGTGGTTGAGGTCGCGGCGCTGCGCTACAGCGATGGGCGGCCGGTCTTTGACGTGACGGTGATGGGTGATCGGGCGGAGGCAGACAGGGCGTTGAAGGAGCAGGAGGTGACGCTGCTGCTAAGCTTCTCCCCCCCCTTTGGGGGGGGCTG
>DATHUZ010000839.1:0-4965 GCA_035461725.1 Anaerolineae bacterium | reverse complement strand
TCGCGCGGCTGCCCCTACCGGTGTACCTTCTGCCTGTGGCCCGACGTGCTGTACGGCCACAAGTTCCGGGCACGGAGTGCGGAGAACGTGGTCGACGAGATCGAGCAGGCGGTGCGCACGTACGGGCACGACGAGATCTATTTCGACGACGACACGTTCACCATCGACAAGCAGCGCGTGATGGATATCACGCGCCTCATCCTGGAGCGTGGTCTGGAGAAGGAAGTGGAGTGGATCGCCCAGTGCCGGGTCGACACCGTCGACAGGGAGATGCTCGACGCGATGAAGGCGGCGAACTGTGGCTACATCCTCTTCGGCGTCGAGTCGGGCTCGCCCGAGATGCTGAGAAGGATGCGCAAGGGCATCACGCCCGACAAGGTGCAGGCCGCGTTCAAGCTTACCCACCAGGTGGGGATCAAGACGCAGGCCTTTTTCCTGTTCGGCATGCCGGGCGAGACGCAGGCGACGATCCGCGAGACGATCGAGTTTGCCAAGGCGCTGAACGCGTCGAGCACCCAGTTTGCCATTGCCATCCCGCACCCGGGCACCGCGCTCTACGAGGAGTGTAGGACGAACGGCTGGCTGACGAGCGAGGTGTGGGCCGACTATACGGCCGAGAATTCACTGATCGAAACGCCGTGGCTGACCGCCGAAGAGGTGGAACAGGCACGCATTCGTGCCTATCGCGAGTATTATTACCGGCCGCGTTTCGTGGTGGGCGAGGCGCTCAAGGTGCGCCGCCTGGCCGACGTCCAGCGGCTCCTCCGCGGCGCGAATTCGGTCCGGTCGCGGCTCAGGTTCTTTCGCGAGGCGCGCAAAGAGGCCGAGTAGATGGAGCTCATGAAGGAACGGCCGCTCCCACGCGGCCGTTGACCGAGGGATCGTTCTTTGGGCCATACAAACCGTTCAGGAACCGGGAGGCAAACGATGAAACAGAGCAGGATGCTGGCCTGGGTGGTTGTGGCAGTGCTGCTGGCCGGATACGCGCTGCCCATCCACGCTCAGACACCAGAATCGTGGGAGCCGGTGCACGATCTCGAGCAGGCGGCGTTGACCGTGGCACGCGATCGGGCAGGTCAGCTATGGGCGGTGTGGGAAGCCGATGACGGCACCGACGCGGAGCTTTTGTTCAGCAGGCGGGCTGGCGGGGCGTGGTCGACACCGCGCCCCCTTTTCGATCGACCTGATAGCTGGGATCGCTCGCCATCGCTGGCCGTGGCGAGTGACGGGACGGTGTGGGTCGCCTGGTCCTCGTCGCCGCACGACGCACCGGGGGATGCGGCCCTGTATGTGAGCCGGTGGGCCGGATCGGAGTGGAGCCGCCCGGCTCGCGTGCCGGCAGGCAATGTCGTGGCGGCAAAAGAACCTGCGCTCGCGGCGGGCACAGGGAGCACGCTGTGGCTGGCGTGGGTTGGCTTTGACGGGGTCGACGACGAGATCTGGGCCAGCGCATGGGATGGCGAGGCCTGGTCCTCACCAGGGCAGGTGAACCTCGACGACGACGACCGGTCGCTCTACGACCGGCAGCCGCGCCTGGCGGTGGGCAGCGACGGGAACCCGTGGCTGGTGTGGACGGCCCACGAGGACGGTGTCGACGACGAGATCATGTTCAGCCGGTGGACCGGCACGCGCTGGACTCGCGAGCAGAGGATCAGCAGCGACGACGTGCTGCTCGATGTGTGGCCCGCGCTGGCACTGGATGGCGAGGGGCGGCCCTGGGTGGCGTGGCATGGCGGCGTGGTCGATGGCGAGCCGGGCGCCCACCGCATCTTTGTCTCGCGCTGGCTGCCGGCGCGGGGGGAGTGGGCAGAGGAAGAGGTGGCCTCGTTGCCCACGACAGCCGCTGTCAGCGAAGCTCGCCCGTCGCTGGTCGTGGATCGTGCCGGCGGGATGCACGTGGCGTGGATCGTGCAGGGGCCGGCGTCGACGGCGGTGGCCCACACCGTCTACTCGGCAGGGGGGTGGAGTGAGCCTGTGGTGATGGAGGGAGCCGCCAGCCCGATGGCTGTGCACGCCGTGGCCGGGAGCACCGGCGCGCCTCTGTTCCTGTGGCTGGATGACGACGCCGGCGCGGCGCGTCCCGTGCAGTCGGCGGCGGTGGCGGAGGGCGCCGAGCCACTCGACGAGTGGATCACGGCGCAGGTGCCTGAGGAGACGACCCTGGTTCCGCCGATCGGCAACCGCTTCCTCGCGTTTGGCGACAGCATCACCTGGGGCGAGTATCCAACGGACGACCCTTTTCAGGCCCCGTTTTACCCCTATCCTTCGGTGCTGGAGGACACTTTTGACACGCGCGTCGTGCCTGTCGAAATGGTGAACGTGGGCGAGCCCGGGGAGCAGCTACGAAATGGCAAGGACCGGATCGGCGAGGAGGTGATCACCTACACCCCGCAGTACCTGCTGCTCATGGAGGGGACGAACGACGTAAGCCACAACGCGCTGCCGTCGGAAGTTCATGAGTACATGCTGCTGGCGATCGACACGGCTCGCCATGCGGGGGTGGAAAACTTGAAGGTGATGGTGGGGACACTCGTGCCGCGGCTCGACGACAAGAATGACGAGACGGAGGATATGAACCTCGAAGCGATCATCCCCGCGGCCAGTGAGAAGAATGTCCCCCTGTGCAACACGTGGAACGCCTTCTACGACTATATCGATGCCCACGGCCTCCTGATGCGCGACATCTACTACGACGAAAAGCACCCGGACCAGGAGGGCCTCAACCTTCTGGCGGCGACCTACTACAACTGCCTGCGCACTGCCTACACGTGGCTGGTGGAGGAGACGACGCCGCCCACGACGTGGATCGAATCGCTGCCGCCGGCCATCGGCTGCGAAGCCGACATTCCCGTGAGCTGGACGGGCACCGATAACCTGAGCTGGGTGACCGACTATGACGTGCAGGTGAGCCTGAATGGAGGGGTGTGGACCGACTGGCTCACGCGGGTGGCAGTGACGAACGCCATCTACCCCGCGCAGCCCCACGGGACCGTCGCCGGGTTCCAGGTGCGCGGCCGCGACGTGGTGGGCAACGTCAGCGCATGGAGCGCCCCCGCCTACACGACGGTGAGCGGCGGTGGCGCGCTGACGGCCTGGGTGAATGCGATGCCTGCCACCCAGCCTGTGCCCTTTACGGTGAGCTGGGGGGGGAGCGGTAGCTGCGGGCCTGTGACGGCCTACGACGTGCAGTACCGGATCGGCGACGGCGCGTGGGTCGACTGGAAGTACCGGACGACGGACACGAGTGCGGTGTTTGCCCCGGCCGACCCGCAGTATGGCCAGATGCACTTTTTCCGTGCCTGGGCGGTCGACGGCATGGGCAACGTGAGTGCTGCGTCGCCCGAGGTGCAGACGCTGCTGGCTCGCTATACCGTGACGGGCTGGACCTATAACGTGCGCCACGAGCCGGTGGCGAACCCGCAGGTGAGCGTGGTGCCGGCGCCGGCGCTGCTGCGCCGGATCGCAGGCGGGGGCTTTGCGGCCTACCTGGCCGATACGGCGGTCCTGGACGTGCAGGTGTCGCGAGCCGGGCTGTATGGGCCGCTGCCGGCGATGGAGGACCTGGCGGTGAACGGCGATGTCAAGGGGCTGACGTTCGTGCTGCCGTCCCACGACGACGCGGTGGTGGGCGGTGGCTTTGAGGAAGCGACGCTCGATAGCTGGCAGCTCGGCGGCAGCACACTGCCGGCTCTGACGACGAACGCCCACACAGGCCTGGGCGCGGCCAAGCTGGTGGACACCGGGGCAGCCCCGACGCTGAGCCAGGTCATCGCGCCATCGCCTGCGCTGAGTGACCCGACACTGTCGTTCATGGTGCGGTTGGAGAGCGCCGGCACGGCGGGCAGCCTGGAGTTGCGGCTGGCAAACAGCACCACGCTGTCGCAGCCGGTGACGTACACGCTGCCGGTGGCGAGTGCGGCGTGGACGCACGCCTGGTACGACGTGTCGGGGCTGGTGAGCGAGCCGCTGACGCTGACGCTGCGTGCGGTGGGCTCGCCGGCGATCCTGGTGGACGAGGTGAGCCTGGGGTCGGCGCTGCCGGGGGGGTATCTGCTTTACCTGCCGTTGGTGGCGCGCGGGCGGTAGCGGGATGGAGCAGCCGTACGAGACGGCCACGATGCAGGGCGGGCTGCGGGCGAACGTGGCGCGCTACCGGCGGCGGGTGACAGGGGGCGCCGGGTGGGGGCGCTACCTGTGGCAGGGGGCGGTGCTGACGCTCCTGTCGGGCGCACCGACGGTGGCCGCGTCGGTGCTGCGGCCGCGCGTCTATCGCAGCGTGCTGGGCGCCGTTGGGGCGGGGTGCTTTATCGAGCAGGACGTCCGGCTGTTGGTGCCGCGGCGCATCCATCTCGGCCGGCGGGTGATGATCGGCGAGGGGTGCTTTCTCGACGCGAATACACCGGAAGGGCGGATCGAGCTGCACGACGACGTGTGGCTGTCGCGAGGCAGCTACATCGTGGCGGGCGAGGCGCACGTGACGATCGGGCCATCGACGTACGTGGGGCACAGGAGCCTGATGTACGGGCACGCGGGGATCGACGTCGGCCGCGACGTGCTGATCGCCAACGACGTGCAGCTCATCTGCGGCAATCACACCTTTGCGCGGCGCGACGTGCCGATCCGTGCCCAACCGCCACAGGGGGCGCCGATCGTGATCGAGGATGACGTGTGGCTGGCGGCGTCGGCCATCGTGCTGGGTGGGGTCACCGTGGGCCGCGGCTGCGTGGTGGGCGCCGGGGCGGTGGTCACGCATAGCCTGCCGCCCTACAGCATCGCGCGCGGCGTGCCGGCCAGGGTGGTGGGAGTGCGCGGCGAAGAGCCACGTGATCCGGGCGAGCCTGCCCCGTGACGCGAGCCATAACCGATTCTTCTCCCCCCCCCTCTGGGGGGGGGCGGGGGGGGGGAGACAGGCAGATCTCGCGCGGTGCCCTCTACGTGGCCATGGGCCAGGGCCTCTTTGTGGTC
>DATHUZ010000838.1:0-4048 GCA_035461725.1 Anaerolineae bacterium | reverse complement strand
ATAGGCCGCGCTCATGTCGTGCATAAAAACCAACTCCGGCACCAGGCGCAGCCGCACCCGGGCGCCAAGCTGGCTCCGCAAGAACCCGGTGGCGCGTTCCAGTGCCGCCTGCACGTCAGCCACCGGCACGTCCTTGTCAAGCAACGTAAAAAAGATGCGGGCCATCAAGAGATCGGGCGTGACCCGCACCTCTGTGATCGTCACACCTTCCAGGCGCGGGTCGCGCACCTCACGCAGCAGTAGCGAACCCAGCTCCCTGTGCACCAGCTCTGCCACTTGCCGTTGTCGACGTGTTGGCATGATCTACTCCATCCCCACCGGGGGCATGACAGCCGCCCCCGGCGCATGAGAAGATACGGCCGGCTCTATGCCACCCGCTCCTCACGGTAGAACTCGAGCGTGTCGCCTTCCTGAAAGTCATCAAACCCTGCGATGGCGATCCCGCACTCAAAACCGACGCGAACCTCACTCACATCCTCCTGGAAGCGCTTGAGAGAGCTGAGGCGGCCGTCGAACAGCTCCTCGCTGTCGCGCAGAACGCGAACGTGCGCGTTGCGCGTCACGATCCCGTCCGTGACGTAGCAGCCGGCGATGTTACCCCGCCGCCGAATGCTGAACACGGCGCGCACCTCGGCATGGCCGGTCACCACCTTTTCGTACACCGGCTCGAGCATGCCTTTCAGCGCCAGGTCCACGTCGTCGATCAGCTTGTAGATGATGTTGTACTGGCGGATGTCCACCCCTTCCTGCATGGCCAACCTTCGGGCAGCCTCGTCGACCTCGACGTGAAACCCAATCACCACGGCGTCAGACGCCGTCGCGAGCATCACGTCCGACTCGGAGATCTGCCCAATGCCCTGGTGCAGGATCGTCACCTTTTGCTCCTTGTCGCCCAGCCGCTCGATCGAGTTGACAATCGGCTCCAGCGATCCCTGCACGTCAGCCTTCAGGATCAGGTTCAGCTCAATCGCATCCCCTTCCTCAAAGCGTGAAAAGACCTCTTCCAACGACAGGGTACGAGGGCGTGCAGGCCGGGCGCGTGCAACGCGCTGGCGCTCTGCCGTGTCTTCCGCCAGCCCTCGCGCCTCGCGCTCGCTCTCCACCACGCGAAAGATGTCTCCTGCCTTCGGCACGTCAGACAGCCCAAGCACGAGCACAGGCATGGCCGGCGGTGCCGAGCGCACCTGCCCTCCACGATGGTCGAACATGGCGCGCACGCGTCCCGAAATCGGGCCGATCACCAGGGCGTCGCCCACCTGCAGCGTGCCACCCTGCACCAGCAGTGTCGCCGTTGGGCCACGCTTGGTGTCCAACTGCGCTTCCACCACAGTGCCGACAGCAGGTCGATCCGGGTTGCTCTTCGGATCGATCGACAGCTCTGTGACGAGGAGGATATTCTCAAGCAGCTCTTCGATCCCCCTGTGCGTCAGCGCAGAAACAGGCACCACCACCACGTCACCACCCCACTCCTCGACGACCAGCCCCGCATCCGACAACTGCTGCTTGACTCGATCCGGGTGTGCCGACGCCTTGTCGATCTTGTTCAACGCCACCAGGATCGGCACCCCGGCCGCGCGTGCGTGGGCGATGGCCTCCCGCGTCTGCGGCATCACCCCATCGTCGGCCGCCACCACCAGCACGGCCAGGTCGGTCACTTGTGCTCCCCTGGCGCGCATGGCGGTGAACGCCTCATGGCCAGGGGTATCGAGAAACGTGATCTTGCGCCCATCGTGCTCCACCTGATAAGCACCGATGTGCTGCGTGATCCCCCCAAACTCGCCCGACACCACGCTCGTGTGACGGATCGAGTCCAGAAGCGTGGTCTTGCCGTGATCGACATGGCCAAGCACAGTGACAACAGGCGGGCGCGGCTTGAGCGCTGCCTTGTCTTCACTGTCGGCCAGCTTCTGCCACAACGTCCCGAACGTCTTTTCTTCCTCTTCGACCTCTTCTGTCTCGGGCGGGGCTGCCTGCTCGGGCCTCGTCTCGAATCCAAGCTCGGCCGCTACAATCTCGGCCGTCTCATAGTCGATGGTCTGGTTAATGCTCACCACGATCCCATTGGCCATCAATTCCTTGATCACGTCGATCGGATTGACCCGCAAAGATCGTGCCAGGTCCCGCACCGTCATCGTCTCCGGCAGATCGATGATCACCGGCATCGGGGGCGGTGCGGCAGCCCGTGGGGCAGCGGCACTCCCCTGTTGGCGGGGCGGTGCCCCACGCCTCTCACCCCCCCCAGGCTGATTGGCCGACGGCCGACGGCGCCCCGAGTGGCCCTCGGGCGCCGATTCCGGGCGCTGCGTCGTACGTGGTCCCTTGTTTCCTCTACGTCCCATACTCGAACCTCCCCTGGAGCGACTACGCTTCAGTCATCACTTCCTCAGACAATCGCTCGGCGATCAACTCTTGCAGCGCCGTTACCTCTTCAGACACCACACGGGCTTTGAAGCCACGTGCCAGTACACGCGCATTCAGTCCCATCTGCCAGCATGCCTCCGCGCGACACACGTATGCTCCGCGTCCTGGCTGCTTACCCTTTGGGTCGACAGCCAGCGAACCATCCGGCGTGTGAACGATACGGATCAGCTCCCGCTTCGGCCGTTTCTCACCACACACCACGCACGTCCGCAGTGGTACGTGCTTCCTGCGAGTGCCGGGCACCAGGCTCCTCCCCTTACCAGCTCCGCGACTTGCCGCCACCACCACGCGCTGGGCGTTCCCCACCCAGGTTCAGGTCATCTTCGCCATAGAAATCGCGGCGCGGGCGCCTCTTGCCTTTCTTTTTCTTGCCGCGCCGATAGTCCGGTTCTTCTTCCGGCTCGTCTCGCACCCATTCCGCGTCGGCCGCCACCTCGTCAGGCTCTTCTTCCTCTTCGTCGGACCAGCCTGAATAGTAGTCGACCGCCGGCTCGGTACGCACCCAGCCGATCGAATCGGATACAGGCTCGCCCTCGAAGGGCGGCTCTTGATCGATCTCGTCCTCAAACGGCGGAATGAATGGCACCTTTGGCGTCTCCGTCGCCACAGATTCCGCCTCCACAGGCACCGTCTCGACTTCTGCCCCGGGCACCTGCTCCGGTGCCTCTCCGTCCTCGATCTCCGGCTCGCCTGGTTCCTCAGCGCGTGTTGGCGCCTGCTCACTGGGCGGCCACTCGACCACCAGTCCGGGGTCGACTGCTGCGGTGATCATGCGCCGTTGCTCCGACGAAAAGCCCGCCGCATCCTGCTTCTGCAGTAGCGCCTCGGCGAGCGTCAGCAGATCCATCTCTTCCTGTGGCACACGGATGTCTTCCAGCCGGCCCAGTGTCTCTTCCGCCGCCTCGGTGGCACTCTTGATGTCGATACGCCACCCCGTCAACTTGGCGGCCAAACGTGCATTCTGTCCTTCTTTGCCGATGGCCAGTGACAACTGCCTGTCGGGCACAATCACCGTCGCTGTCTTGCCAATGTCTGGATCGTCGCTCAGCAGCACGTTCATCACCTTCGCCGGACTCAGGCTATTGGCAATAAATGTCCCTACCTCTGTATTCCACTGCACGACATCGATCTTTTCGCCATTCAGCTCGCTGACAATGTTCTGGATGCGCCCACCACGCACGCCAACACACGAGCCCACAGGGTCCACACCGTCTTGCACAGCGTGCACCGCCACCTTCGAGCGAGAGCCCGCTTCTCGTGCAATCGCCTTGATCTCGACAGCGCCGTTGAAAATCTCGGGCACCTCGAGTTCCAGCAGCCGGCGCAGCAGCAATGGGCTGCGCCGTGACAACGTGATGTGCGGTCCACGGCTGCCCTTACGCACGTCCAACACGTACGCGCGAACCCGCGCCCCCCGGCGATAGCGCTCTGTCGGTACCTGCTCGCGCTGTGGGAGGATGGCCTCTGCCCCATCGAGGTTGACGACGACATCGCCCGAGTGATAGTCATAGCTTTGCACCGTACCCAGGGCGATCTCGCCCGCACTGTCGGCAAAAGAGCTGTACAGTGCGTCCCGCTCCGCCTCGCGGATACGCTGCAAAATAACCTGCTTGGCCAACTGGGCCGC
>DATHUZ010000837.1:0-7425 GCA_035461725.1 Anaerolineae bacterium | reverse complement strand
GGTTGTGGCAGCACCGGCGTGCCGCGATCCGTTCGTTCCAGCCTGCGCAGTGCCGGCAACCTGGGCGTGTGCGAGTGCCCCGGCAGCGGCCGGGACGAGGAGGGATGCAGCGCCGGCCAGCACAAACTGGCGCCGCGAGAGTTTACCTGTCATGGTTTATTCCTTTCCAGCGTCTCAGAACCGGACGGGCCGGCCGGCGGGTGATCGGAGGCATAGATCCGCCCGGCGGTGGCACCATCCAGGTGGTGCTCGTCCTGGCCCACGCGCACGGGAAGGGTGCCATCGGGAAGCGGATGCGCGGCGACCGTCACTTCGGTGCCCGGGTAGATGCCGATCGCATCCAAGCGGCGAAGGAGCGCGGGATCGGCGTCAGGAACTTCTTGAATGCGCACCGTGCGCCCGGGCTCGACGTCGATGAGTGAACGGCACGGGCGGTGAGGCAGGATGCCGTTGCGATCTGGGATCGCCTGGCCGTGTGGATCCGCAGCCGGCTCGCTCAAAAAGCGAGCCAGGTGATCGGCGACGCGATCGGAAGTCGCATGTTCGAGACGGTGCGCCTCTTCGTGTACCTGGTCCCAGGGCAAGCCGAGGAACCGGGTAAGAAAGACTTCCCACAGACGGTGGCGCCGCAGCAGCCGCACGGCCTCGCGGGTGCCCGCTTGGGTCAGAACCACGCCGCGGTAGGGCGTGTGCTCGACCAGGCCTGCGCGGTGCAGCTTGGTCAGCATGCCCGTGACAGAGGCGGGGGCGACGCCAAGCTGGACGGAGAGGCTGCCGGTGCTGACCGGCGACTCTGCGCCCCGGAGTCGATATATGGCCAGGAGATAATCCTGTTCTGAGATACTCGTCATATTTTAGGCACTCCTAAATTAGGTAAGCCTAATTATACCTGATTGGTCCGATTTGTCAAGGGGGAGGGCGTTAGAATTGCGTTAAAGCCTCATTCACGCACCCGCAGGCGAGCCAAGTTGCCAAGTAAAAAGGTCGGTGTTATAATGGCGCGTGACGTTTTTCCGCTCGTCCTTTTTTCTGAACGGACACCCACGCCGGGAGCGAACGATGACTGATCGAATGACTGCTCAAGGAGAAAGGGAATCGCCATGAACATTGCTGCCGCTCCGTCCCTGCGTCCGATGCGTGTTCCCGAGCTGATGGATGCCACGATCCGGTTGTATCGCAAGAATTTCCTGTTGTTGCTGGCGACCGTGGCCGTGGTGCACGTGCCGCTGCTGGCGATCGACGCACTGGTGAGTGTGCCGGTGTCGTTGGCACAGGAGGAGATGCTGGGCGCGGCGCTCACCACCGCGCCGTATGACGGGACCCTGCCACCCGGTGTGACACGCGTCTATTTGTGGGCGGGGCTCCAGCTCGCCATCACCCTCACCCTTGGGTTCGTGGGAGGCACACTGATGACGTCGGCCGTGGCATGGAGTGTGTCTGAGCGGCACCTCGACCGGCCGCTGACGCTGGGTCAGGCCTACCGCGCGGTAGCCCGTCGCTGGCGATCGGTGTTGGGAGCGGCTGCGCTGACGGTGCTCATCTACCTGGGACTGTACGTGGTGTTGATCGTGCCGTGCATCGGACAGATCGTGGGCATTCCGGCTCTGATCTTTGCCTACGTATGCCTGCGCTTCGTACCCCAGGCGGTGATGCTGGAAGAGCTGGGGGCGCGCGAGAGCATCCGGAGAAGCTGGTTCCTGACCAAGCCGCATTTCTGGCGGGTGGCAGGCATTGTCGGATTGCTGTGGCTGCTGGGCATGCTGATCTCGGCCGGACCTACCTACCTGGCGACAATGGGCACGATGTTCGTGGCTAGCTCGGTCCTGGTACGCAGCCTGGTGAGCACGGCGGCCAGTGGGGTGGTGAATCTGATCTACCTGCCGATCCGATTGACGGGTGAGACCCTGGTCTACTATGACCTGCGGGTGCGGCGAGAGGGGCTGGATCTGGAGATGGAGCTGGACGCACTGCAGCTCGAGCCCGCGGGTGATGACCTGTTGGCCCCAGAGGATGCGCCGCCGCCGGCCGTGGCGGCGGTGGCCGGCCAGCGTGAGCCGTTTCTGACCAAACGGGATTGGCGCAACCTGGGCCTTTTACTCGGCGTGGGCCTGGTGGTCGTCGTGGTGTGCTGCGGCGCCTATTTTGCGTTCACGGCCTTGTTGATGGGCCCGGCGATGCGCCAGGTGCTGCCGTCCATCGAACAGGCCCTGACGGCGACCGCCGCGCCGTCGGACCTGGAGCGAGCGATGGAAGAGCTGCGGCGGGCGCTGACCGCCACCCCCATGCCGTGAGCCAGCCGAGATGAAACGGTTCCTTCTGCCGGCCACGTGGCTGGTGGTTATCGTGGCACTGGCCTGCGCACCGCCCGGCGTTCGCGCCGGCGAGCGACTCGACCTGGCGACGTACCGGCAAGCCATCAACGACGCGCTCGATCTGGTGGAAGAGCAGCGGATGGACGAAGCAGCCGATCTGCTCGCGGTGGTCAGCGCGGTGACGCTGCCGGGTGGCGACACGGTGCCTGTCGACCACGCGGGCCTGGTCGCCGGCCTGCGCGGCCGCGGCGCCGAGCGGACGGCGGCAGTTGCCCGGCTGCGTGCCCTCGACAGCGCGCTCGAGACCTGGCCCTCGGGTGCGCCGGCGCCGGACGCATTCGAGAAACTGGAAGAGATCCTGGCACGCCCCGAGTTCCAGATCGCCCCGCCGCTCGACCTGCGCCTGCCCGATTGGGTGAGCGATCTGTTGGCGCCGCTGGCGGCCCTCGGGCGGCCGCTCCTGATCGTCGGGATGGTCCTATTGGCTGCCATCGTGGCCTATTTCCTGACCGGGCTGTGGGGCAGCTTTGTGGCACAGTCGGAGGCGAAGGAGGAGAAAGACGGCACGACGCCGCTGACCGCCAACCAGGCACGGGCGCAATCGTGGCAAATGGCCAGTGCCGGAGACTATCGCACGGCGGTCCGCCTGCTCTACCTGTCCACCCTGCTGCTGCTCGAGGAGCGCAGGCTGCTGCGCTACGACCGGACGCTGACCAACCGCGAGTACCTGCGCCAGGTGCGCGACAGGGCACGGCTGGCACAGGCACTGCGGCCGGTTGTGGACACGTTCGACGAGGTGTGGTATGGCCAGATCGAGCCCGATGCCGCGCTGTACCAAGAGTACGCGCGGCAGGTCGACGAGGTGCACGAGGTGGACGGGTGATCCGGCGCTGGCGGGGCCGCATCCGCTCCGACCTGGTCATCGTGTTGCTCCTCCTGGCCGCCCTGGTGGGCTTTTCGGGGTTTACCGCGGCCCGTCGCACGCAGAATGCGGCAGCTCCGGACTATTCAACGCACGGCACCCAACCCGGTGGCACGGCGGCGCTCTATGCCTGGCTCGAGAAGCTGGGCTATCGCGTGCAGCGCATCGAAAACGGGCCGTTCCGCATCGAGGACGAGGCCAGGCTGCTCTTTGTGCTGGCACCGCACCAGGCATTCGACGAGGGAGAAGCTCGGCAGTTGGAACGTTGGGTCCAGGCGGCGGACCATACCCTCGTGCTGGTGGTCCAGGGCTCGCATGGTGCCGGCGTGGTACGCGAGTTTGGCGTGCGCTCGGTGTCGCTACCTGCCGTGTCGGAGGTCCTCACCGTGACCGTGCCGGTGATGACCAGCCCGCCGCCGGGCGCGGTGCGTGTTCGAGCGCGCACCGGACTGGCTCCCGAGGAGAACGACTTTGTGGCGCACCTTTCCGCCGGTGAGACGCCGGTCCTGATCTCGACCCGACGTGGGCAGGGGCGGCTGGTGATCGCGTCGAGCGCGGTGCCGTTCACCAACGCAGGCCTGCGCGATCCGGGCAGCGCCCGGCTGGTGCACAACCTGGTAGCGGGCCTGGAACGGGGCGCGCTGATCGTGTTCGACGAAGTACACCACGGGTACACACAGCCGGATCGAAACGGATTGCTGGCCTGGCTCTACAGCTCGCCCTGGGGCTGGGCACTGATCTATGCGGCGGCCGTCACGTTTGGGTGGGTCGTGCTGGGCGGGCAGCGCCTGGGCCGGCCGGTGCCGGCGCCGGCGATGGCGGCACGCCGGGCGCAGAGCGAATACGTGGTGTCGATGGCGCAGCTTTTTCGCCGCGCCGGACGGCGGGCCATGATCCTGGCCGACTATCACGACCGGCTCAAGCAGCACCTGGCCCGGCCATGGCGGCTGAATCCCCGGCTTCCGGATGAGGAATTTGTGGCCGAGCTGGCCCGTGTCCGCGACGACCTAACGCCCGACCACCTCGACGTCCTGCGCCACCTCCTGGCGCGACTGGACGGCGGCCGGGTGAGTGAAGCGGAGCTGGTGCGGCTGGCAGGCCAGGTAGATGAATGGATGAGAGGAAGATATGTTCATTAACGAGGTGTACGACCGCATCCAGGCAGAGGTGAGCCAGGTGATTGTCGGCCAGGCGGAAGCGTTTGAGCACCTGGTGGTCGCCCTATTCACGGGCGGGCACGTGCTGCTGGAAGGGGTGCCGGGCACGGCCAAGACACTGATGGCCAAGACGCTGGCGTGCGTGGTCGACGCCGAGTTCCGTCGGGTGCAGTTCACACCCGACCTGATGCCTTCGGACATTATCGGGACGCACGTGTTCGACGTGGCGACCAGCCAGTTCCATCTGCGACGCGGGCCGATCTTTACCCAGATCTTGCTCGGTGACGAGATCAATCGCGCGCCGGCCAAGACACAGTCGGCCCTGCTGGAAGCGATGGAGGAGCGACAGGTGACGATCGAGGGGGACCGGCACGCCTTGCCGGAGCCCTTTTTGGTGATCGCGACGCAGAACCCGGTCGAGTACGAAGGCACGTACCCCCTGCCGGAAGCACAGCTCGACCGTTTCCTGTTCAAAGTGGTGGTGGACTATCCCGCGGCGGAAGCCGAGACCGAGATCCTGCGCCGCTACCATCGCGGTTTTGACGCGCACGACCTGGCGGCGGCGGGCCTGCGGCCGGTGATCACGACGGCCGACATCGCACGGTGTCGCGCCGAGGTCACCACCGTGACGGCAGAGCCGGGCATCTTGAATTATATCACAGAGATCGCCGTCGCCTCGCGGCGCTCGCCCGACCTGGTATTGGGCGCGAGCCCACGGGCGAGCGTCTACCTGCTGCTGGCGAGCAAGACCTATGCCGCGCTCCAGGGGCGCGCCTTTGTGACGCCCGACGACGTCAAGACGCTGGCGCTGCCCGTGTACCGCCACCGGCTCATCCTGAAACCGGAGGCCGAGATCGAGGGCCTGGACGCCGACGCGGTGGTCAAGCGCGTGCTGGCGCGGGTGGAGGTGCCGCGCTAGCAATGTTGCTCACGCGCCGGTTTCTGGTGCTCGCGCTGCTGGCAGCGGTACCGATCGCCGCCGCCGCGTACGCGCCGTGGCTATTGTGGGCCGGCACCGGCTATGCCGCACTGGTGCTCGGCCTGGTGCTGGCCGATTATGCGCTCAGCCCCGGCCCGGACGATTTCGAGGTGGGCCGCGAGCACGATACGCGCCTGTCGTTGGGCGCGTGGAATCCGATCCGGGTTGTGGTGCGCTCTACCGCCCGGCGGGCGGTGCGAATCGCCGTGCGCGACGAGCCGCCGCCGGCTTTTGCACTCGACGAGCCGCTGCTGCACGGCCGCGTCGCCGCCCGCGACACGACCCCCTTCACCTACCACGCCCGCCCGCCCCGGCGCGGCGACTATCAGTTCGGAGACCTGAACCTACGCTGGTGGGGCGTGTTGGGGCTGGTGGTCCGGCAAGCGCGCTACCCGGGCAGCGAGGACCGCGTCAAGGTCTACCCGAACCTGCTGGACGTGCACAAGTACGAGCTGCTCGTGCGGCGCGGGCGGCTGCACGAGCTGGGCCTGCGCACCAGTCGCCTGTTGGGCATGGGCACCGAGTTCGAGCGGCTGCGCGAGTACCAACCCGACGACGAGTACCGGCGCATCAACTGGAAGGCGACGGCCCGGCGCCGGCCCGAGGAGGGGCCGGTGAGCAACGAGTTCGAGACGGAGCGCAGCCAGAACATCGTCGCCGTGCTGGACACCGGCCGGCTGATGTCGGGCCCGGTGGGCGACCTGACCAAGATGGACTGTGCGATCAATGCGGTGCTGATGCTGGCCTACGTGGCGACGCTGCGCGGCGACAAGGTGGGGCTGATGACATTCGCCGACAGGGTGGAAGCGTACCTGGCACCGCGCCACGGTAAAGGCCAGTTCTACCGCATGCTCGAGCTGCTGTATGCGGTCGAGTCGCAGCCCGTGGAGCCTGACTATCGCAGGTCGCTGGCCTACCTGGCCGTGAAGCAGCAAAAACGGGCACTGGTGGTGTGCTTTACGGACCTGGCCGGGGGGCCGACGGCCCGGGCGCTTCTGGCCGGGGTGGGCCTGCTAAAGCCGCGCCACCTGCCCCTGTGCGTGACGGTCAGCGACCCGGGTATCGTGGCCCTGGCCGAGCAGCGGCCGCACGACTCGGCGGCGGCGTACGAGCGGGCAATCGCGGGCCGGCTGCTGGACGAGCGGCAGATCACGCTCGACACGATGCGGCGGGGGGGCGTATTGACCCTCGACGTGCCGGCCGACAGGCTGACGGTGGCGGTGATCAACCGCTACCTGGAGCTCAAGGGACGGACGATGATCTGACGTCGCGCCCCTCGCGGCGGCCCGCGCCGAGCAGGTAACCGTAGAGCAACAAGCCGGTGGCGGCGCCGATGGCAAGCTTGGCCCACGCGGGCAGCGCGGAAGGAGAGACAAAGCCCTCGATGGTGCCGGCAACGACGAGGAGGGGCACGCAGCCAAAAATGAGGCGCACGGCGCGGCGGGCCGCCGCGGCCAGCGCGTCCTGGCGGCTCAACAGCCCGGGGCTGACCAGGGCCCGGCCGAGCATCAGACCCGCCCCGCCGGCGATAAAGATCACGCTCAGCTCGATCACGCCGTGGGGCAGCACGAATGACCAGAGGGCCAGGCTCAGCCCATGAGCGTGGCAGAGCCCGGCGATGGTGCCGATGAGCAGCCCGTTAAAGACCAGGATATAGATGGTGAGCAGCCCGGCGAGAACACCGCCGGCAAAGGCGAGAAAGGCCACCTGAATGTTGTTGGTCATGATGAACGATGAGGCCATCGACCGGGCCTGGTGCGGGATATCGGTCCACATCTCGCCGTCCTCGACGAGGGCGATGATGTCGTGCATCTCGGTGGGCAGGAGTGTGTAGGCCGCGGCCGGATGGGTCGCGGTGATGGCCAGGGCGATCAGGCCCGGAAGCAAAAAGAGCAACATGGCGACCAGCGTGTAGGAGGCAGTCTGGCGGTAGAGGCGCGGAAAGCCGGTGCGGTAGTAGCGCCACACGCGGCGCAGCTCGAGCGGCTCGCCGCGATAGACGACGGCGTGGGCCTGACCGACGAGCTGGTTGAGGTAGGTGACGACCTGGTGCCG
>DATHUZ010000836.1:0-8924 GCA_035461725.1 Anaerolineae bacterium | reverse complement strand
CAGCGTGTGCGACAGGCGGAGGGCGGCATTTTTGCGGCTGCCAGCGACGAACCTGGGTGCCGGCGTTATGTGTTGCCGGGTGACAACGGAGACGAGCTTCGAGCAGCCGTGAGCGTGGCGTTGGGCAGCAGAGCGAGCTGGCTACGTGTATTGGTCCATCCGAACAGCCGTGACGTGGCAAGAGGCCTGGTGGAGTGTGGACTGGGTCTAACCTCTGCCAGATCGGGCCACCCGGTCTATTGCAACGTGCGGCAATACGAGGGGGGCGTGCGCGTCGCGCTCGAGGAGGCAGGCTTTGAGCCATTTGCGACGCGAACACTGACCGTGAAGCACACGCTGGCCTGGAGCAAGGCAAGTGTGCCAGAGCTGGCGGCAGCACTCAAGGGAGGGGCCGAGCCGGTGCCGCCCGCCTATCACATCAGTGGCGAGCCCGAGCTGCAAACCTTTTCACGCGAGACCCATCCGGTTACGGCGTTGGTCGGTGTGTGGCCGAACCAGCCTGGTGAGAATTGACAGGATGGAGAATATACCTCCCACCTGGCCCGGCTGTGAACGGGCCAGATGGGAGAGGATCGAAGGACAGAATAGATGTCGTTTGAGAAATTGATGCAAAACAACATTACAGATGACCTGGATGCGTTGCTCCAGGTGGTGCCGCCAGAGATCATGGCGGCGGTACGCAAGGAGAACCAAAGAGCCAACCTGATCGAGATCGTCCTCGATCTCGGCCGCGTGCCGGAGGCACGTTTTCTGAACAGGGAGGTGGTGCTCAGCGAGCGTGAAGTGACGCGCGAAGAGATCGACTATGTCGTGGACCGTGTCAGCGAGTTCACGACCGATAACCGCTCGGGGATCGAGCGCACTCTGCACCGTATCTCGGCGATGCGCAACAGGCAGGGCGACGTCGTGGGCCTGACTTTGCGCGTCGGCCGCGCGGTGTATGGCAACATTGACATCATCGGCGACCTTCTTGAGACGGACAAGAGCATCCTGCTGCTTGGCCGGCCAGGTGTGGGCAAGACGACGTTGCTGCGTGAGGCAGCGCGCATAGTGTCGGCGCAAAAGCGCGTCGTAGTCGTCGACACATCGAACGAGATTGGCGGAGATGGTGATATTCCCCACCCGGCCATCGGTCGCGCACGGCGGATGCAAGTGGCCAAGCCAGATTGGCAGCACGAAGTGATGATCGAGGCGGTCGAGAACCACATGCCACAGGTGATCATCATCGACGAGATCGGACGTGAGCTCGAGGCGGCTGCGGCGCGAACGATCGCCGAGAGGGGTGTGCAGTTGATCGGTACGGCGCACGGCAACAACCTGGACAACCTACTTCAGAACCCGACGCTCAGCGACCTCGTAGGTGGGATCCAGGCGGTGACGCTGAGCGACGAGGAGGCGCGCCGGCGCGGCACGCAAAAGACGGTGCTCGAGCGCAAGGCGCCACCAACCTTTGACGTGGTGATCGAGATCAAGGACTGGCAGCACCTGATCGTGCACCACGACGTGCGTGCGTCGGTCGATGCCCTGCTGCGTGGCCGGAGCCACCCGCCCGAGATCCGCTACCGTGACGAGGCAGGGAAGGTGCAGATCGAAGATTCGGCGCCGACCCCTCAACTGCGCCTGGAAGAGGCGCCGATGCGCGCAGGCGAGCGCCAGGCACCGCCGGCGGCCGCAGCTCAGACCCTACGGGTGTATGGCTATGGCGTTGGCAAGAACCGGCTTCGCCAGGCGGCGGAGAATCTGCACCTGCCTGTGGAGCTGACCGAAGATCTGCGCAATGCGAACGCGGTTATCACGCTAAAGAACTATTACCGTCGCCGGCCACAACCGATCAGTGAAGCGGAGCGGCGGGGTGTGCCGATCTATGTGCTGCGCTCGAACACGGTGAGCCAGATGGAGAGCTCGCTGGCAGACATCTTTGGGCTCGACGTCGCCGAGCTCGATCCGATGGCGATCGCACTGCGCGAGACGCAGGAAGCGATCCAGCAGGTGCTCTCGGGCCAAAAGTCGGTAGATCTCTCCCCGCGCAACTCTTATATCCGGCGCCTACAGCACGAGATGGCGCGCGAGGCGAATTTGGTGTCGCACAGCTATGGCAAGGACCCCCGGCGGCACGTGCGGATCTTTTCGACGCAGAGGCAGTGATATCTAATATCCAGTACCATGTGACAGGTACGGCTGTCAGATATTGAATACTGGATATTGGGTATTGGATACTGGATATTAGCTCAAGGAGGAGGAGAATGGCCAAGTTTCCGTCGGATGAGTGGATCAAGGCAATGGCGCAGGAGTTGAACGCCAGTGAACCGTATCGCAAGGCGGCGGCCAAGTGGGAAGGTGATTTCTACTTTATCGCCGAAGCAGGCCCCGGCCTGTCCGAGCCGGTGCACCTCTACATGGACCTGTGGCACGGGGAGTGCCGCGAGGCGGGAGAGGTCGCTGCAGGAGAGAAGGCGCCCGAGTTTACGATCAGCGCGCCCGTTGCCACCTGGCGGCGGGTGATCGAGAAGCAGCTCGATCCGATTCGCGGCATGATGACCGGCCAGCTCAAGCTCAAGGGGACGATGAGCAAGATCATGCGCTTCCCGAAGGCAGCAACCGAGCTGGTCAACTGCGCGACCAAGGTGCCGACCGAGTTCGTGGGCTAGATGCCACTTCTCGACGTGCAAAAAGAGCGCATCCACTATGTGAGCCGGCGGAGAGGGGAAGAGCACCTCCCGCCGGTTCTTTTCATCCATGGCGCGGGTGGCAGTCACCAGCACTGGCTTTACCAGGTGCGCGACCTGCCAACGACTGTGTACGCTGTAGATTTGCCGGGCCACGGGCGGTCGGATGGCTCGGGGCGCGACACGGTTGGCGGCTATGCGGATTGGATCGTGCACTTTTTGGACGCTGCTCAGATTGAGCGTGCTGTGCTGGCAGGGCACTCGATGGGGGGTGCGATTGTCCTCGACATGGCACTGCGCTACCCCGAGCGGGTCACGGGACTGGGGCTGGTATCCACAGGTGCGAGGCTGCGCGTGGCGCCCGTGATCCTGGACGGCATGCGTGCCGGCCCAGAGCAGACCGTCCACCTGATCGGTGACTGGTTGTTCGGCAGCCAGGCGCCGCAGGAAATGGTCGAGATGGCTCGCCGGCAGATGGCAGAGGTGCCCGCGACCGTTCTCCACGGCGATTTTTTGGCGTGCGACGCGTTCGACGTGCGCGACAGGCTGGACGGCATCACGGCGCCGGCAATCGTGGTGAGTGGCACAGAAGACAGGATGACGCCCGTGTACCTGGCGGCGGCGCTGCGAGACAGGCTGCCGGCGGCGCGCCTGCACGTGGTGCACGGGGCGGGGCACATGGTGATGATCGAGCGCCCGGAAAGCGTCACCCGCGCGCTTGGCCGCTTTCTTGCTTCGCTGCCGGCGGCACAACCTCCTGCGCATTGACCCGTTGCGGCCGCGCCGAACATCAGGATGGGGGCGCTGAACAGGAACGTCGCCCTTGGCAACGCCAGGCGCAGCCTCGACGGTCTGTCGGCCGGTATCGTCGCCCTCTCCGCGCGAGAAATCTCCGCCGCGAGCCGCTAACGGACCAGATTCAGCGCAGCCGGTGTGACTTTTTGCGCGACCGGGTGGAACAGACGAACCAGGTCGGGCCTCAGGAACTGCTGGATCTCGAGGGTGTAGCCGCCAGGGTCCTCCAAGAAGAAACAGCGGATCTGGATCTCTTCCCGGTGCTGGAGCTCGCTGAGCAGCTTGACCCCCTGGCTCTTGAGGTGCTCGTACCAACCGGGCACGTCATCCACCACGAGGGTGACCAGGACGGCGCTCTGCTCCTGGGGCCGGTGAAAGCCCTTCTCGCCCGCGACGATGCCGAGGAAGGCGTTCCCGCTCACCCGGTAGATCCTGGCCCACGCCTGGTCTTCTACCATCTCCAGCCCGAGGACATTGCCGTAGAACGCGGCGGCGGCCTCGAGGTCGTGGTAGTAGAGGAACGTGATCTGCGACTGCACCCCGAGAAATGTTCTCTCCATGGTCACACCCTCCCTGCTTTGTGCGTTACGATCGCGCTGTGCCCAGGATTTCGAACAAGATGCGCATGTGTTTGGCGGCAAGTGGGACCGGCATGAGCGGCTCGGCTTTGCCGTCCAGGCAGTCGAGAAAGTGGGTAGTGAGGGCCAACGCGTCATCGGGCGTGTCCGCCGTGTCCACCGTCAGGGTCTCCTTGCGCAGCTCGCCGCCTTCGCAATAGAAGAATTCCACCTGGTCGCTGTCCCACGAGGGGAACTGGAAGCGCAGGCCGCCCCTCGTGCCGTACAGGCGTGTCTCGTTCGGCGTTTCGGAGTGCACGCCGGCGCCGCGCTCGTAATAATAGGTCAGCCCACCGCTGAACTCGAGCCACGCGGCGCCGTGCTGCTCGACGTCGCTGAAGTCGACCAGGTGGGATACGTCGCGCAAGTCCTTGCGTGTGAAGGAACGGACCGACAGGAGCTCGGGCTCGTCGTCGAGCAGGCCGAGATGGAAGGAGAGGTCGTAGACGCCCAGGTCGAGGAACGGGCCGCCGCCCCGTTTTCTGTCCATCCCCCACGTGCCGCGGGGGTTGTACTCGACAAAGGTCCCGCGCAGCAGGTGGTTGTGGTGGATGTGATAGACGTGTCCCAGCTTGCCGCTGGCGAGGATCGACTTGATGAAGCGGAATTTGGGTGTCAGGCGGGTGTGGCGGGCTGAAGCGTCGAGGACGACGCGGTCCGGTGCGTTTTCGACGGCCCGGACGATGTCGGCGACGCGTTCAGGGGATTCGGCCAGCGGTTTCTCGATCAGGACGTGTTTGCCGGCAGCCAGGGCATCACGCAGTTGTCGAGCATGCAGATAGGGTGGGGTGGCGATGGCCACAGCGTCTACGGCCGGGTCGGCCAGCACCTCGCGATAGTCGAGGGTCCATTGTTTGATGCGAAACTCTCGGGCGGCGGCCCTCGTCGTCGCCTCGCTGGCACTGTTGATCCAGGTAACCCTGGCGCGTGGGTCCTGGCCAAAGCGGCCGGCGAGGACCTTGCCCCACATACCGGCGCCGATGATGCCGAGATTGTATGTGTTCATCAGACACTCCATTACACGAAAAAGTGGTTGCGGATTCTTCCGCAACCACTTGTGTATATCTAGGTGCCCCGGAGAGGACTTGAACCTCCACGCCCTTGCGAGCACAGGTCCTCAACCTGCCGCGTATGCCAATTCCGCCACCGGGGCGTGATTTCGCCACACATTATACCCAGAGTCGCACGGTTTGTCAATTTTGCGCCACCCGGTTACCGAAACACCGCCTCGGGCCGGTTCGCCACCGCATCGGCGATACGAAGCGAGTGATCGCACACTATGGGCTCGGGCAGGGCATCGGGGGCAAAGTAGCACACGTCGAGCGACTCGTCGCCGTCGGCCCGCAGTTCGCCGCCCACGACCCGGCATTCGAAGGTGGTAGCGACAAAGTGCACCTCATCGCCGTTGGGATAGGTGATGTGCGTATAAGCCGGGTCGGAGTAGACGCCGAGGAGACGCACCGGCTCTACCTCCAGCCCCGTCTCTTCGCGCACCTCGCGCACGATGGCGTCGGCGATCCGCTCGCCAGGCTCCATCATCCCGCCAGGGAGCGACCAACCGCGCCCATCGCCACGGTGGATGAGCAGCACGCGTCCCGCGTCGTCGCGGATGATGGCCGCGGCTCCCGGCATGAGAAGAAGGGCGTGTCCAACTTTGGATCGCAGATCGAGGATGTAGTCAGGTGTTGGCATGGCTCAACCTCCACATTTGCAGGCGATTCCCTCGCCCATTCGGCTGGGCCAGCATCGCCCACACGATGCACACGCTGCAGCCGTCGCCTCGCCGGCAAGCAGGCGGCGCGGCAGGTGGGGCTCGCGGATCAGCGGGCGGCACATGGCGATGAAATCGGCGTCGCCACTCGCCAGCACCTCGTCGATCGTGGTACGTGTGCGCAGCCCACCCACCAGGATCACGGGCAGCGACGTCGCCGCCCGCGCCCGCCGCGCCAGCGAGCGAAAATAGGCTTCGGGATGCCGCCTGCCGACCCCTCGCCGGATGCTAAAGTTTGTCGTCCCCCCACCGTCGCCGCTGCTCACTTCGACCGCATCCAGGCCGAGCGCTGCCAGGCGCCCCACGATCCGTGCGCCGTCGTCGAGGGTGAGCCCGCCGGGCAGCCGCTCCAGGTTGTCGACCATCCCGAGCTTGACGAATACGGGATAGTCGCGTCCCACCTGCCCACGCACTGCCTCGCAGACGGCTGCCAGGAACTTGAGCCTGCGCTCAAAGTCGCCTCCCCAGGCATCGGTGCGGCGGTTCGTGTGGGGCGACAGAAACTGACTGACCAGGTAGCCGTGTGCCGCGTGAATCTGCACCGCGTCAAACCCTGCCGACCGCGCACGCCGCGCCGCGTGACCGAACGCATCGACCGCTGTCACGATGTCTGCATGGCTCATCTCTCGCGCCGGCCGCGCGGCGGCGAATCCCTGTGGCGCAGGGGATGGTACAGTTGACGGTGCAAGTGGTTGTAAGCCAAGCACGGGGTCAACCTGGCGGCCGGCGTGGTTGATCTGCATCGCCATCAGCCCACCCGCCTCGTGCACCGCGGTCACCAACGTGGCCAGCCCGTCGATCAAGGTGTCGCAAAAGGCACCGGTCATCTCGGGGTGCGCCTTGCCTGCCGCCGCCACGTAGGCGTGGCCGGTCACAATCAGGCCCACGCCGCCCGCCGCCAGCGAGCGATAGAGATCGATCAGCGCCGGGGTTACCCGCCCGGCATGCTCTGTCGCCAACCGCTCGGCCGTGGCCGAGCGCACCAAACGGTTGGGCACCGGCAGGCTGCCGATTTGCCCGGCAGTGTCGATCTTGAAGTTACGCGTCGTCAATGTCGCCTCGAGTTTCTTGTCGGGTCAGGAAAAAGGGTGGCGGACAGGGCAGACGATAGTCGTGGGGCCACGCGCTCCGCACGCTCCTAGATGACACGTATCAACAGGAGCACCGCGAACCCAACGATGCTGATCAGAGCCAGGGTGAGCAGGATCACGACGGCGACGAGGTAGCGGCTCTGGCTCGCCGGCGCCTCTGTGCTCTCGACCGGGCGAAGTGTGGGATAGATGCGCTCGCGCACTTCGCGCGGTGCCCGCGTCTTGGGGAGCTCCTCCAGCCAGTCGGGCAGCTCGGGATCCTCCAGCTTGACCGACTCGTCGGGCGAGAAGGAGAAGGTGTTGGGTGGAGCTGAGGGGACAGGTACGCGTGCAGGCGCCGGTGAAGCGGGCGCGGTGGCAGAGGTGATCATAAAGTCATCGCCGGCCAGCGCGAGCTGCCTCAGGTTTAGCGCGATGCCGGTCAGGCTCTGGCCGCACTGGTTGCAATAGTCGCCGGAAGGCACCACGCGGTGACAGCGTGGGCACAACACCAGCTCTTCCCCGCGCAGCAGCGCTCCGCACTGTCTGCAAAAGAACCCAGTTTCGGCCGCGCCGCACTCGGTGCAGATCAAAAGGTCGTCGGATGCGTCTGCATCCTCAGGTGGGTCTGTGAACACTTCTGAAGCCATAGCCGGCTCCCTTCCCATCAGAGTCATTCTCATTGTACCGCAGGCGGCGAAAAAGTTCAAGTTGGGAGTGGCGAGCGAGGGGGAAAGATGGTTGGTCAGTTAGCTGGTTGGTTGAGGGTGGAGGTGATATGACAGTAGAAGTGGGTCGATTTGTCAGGCAGGCAGAGTATGGTATAATAGCGCCTGTTCTGCTCGCCACGCCCGGCGAGACGTACAGGGAGAGGGAGATGCGCTGAGGACAGTGCTGACCTCGGCGCTTGTTCATGTCTGCGCCGGGCGAAACTATTGGGAGGAGTGATGAACAAAATGAAAAATCGGATCCTGATCGTGGTGATGGCGTTCCTCGCCATCGCCGGACTGCTGGCCTGCTCGACGGGGTCTCTGATCTCCCGCACCCAGCCGACAGCCACACCCACCAAGACACCCAAGCCGACCTTCACGGCGACGTTGACGCCGACAAACACGCCGATTCCCACAGACACGCCGACGCCGACGTCGACCGCGACGCCGACACCCGAAGCGACGAACACGCCGATCATCCTGACCGCTACACCGACAGAGACGCCGCTGCCGACAGACACGCCGCTGCCGACCGAGCCGCCGACGAACACGCCGCGGCCCACTGCCAGGCCAACCAACCGGCCGGCGCCGCAGCCCACGGCGACCAAGAAGCCACAGCCGACGAGCCCACCGGCGCCACGGTGGCCTTTCACAGGCGCGATTGCAGGTGGCTGGCCCAACTGCGGCGCGACCGGGGTGAAGGGGACCATCAAGACCGGTTCCGGGGCTGCTGTTCCGGGCGTCACCGTTGCCGTGTGGACGGATGGCTGGGAAGGGACTGTATCCAATGCATCCAATACCGCAGGGCAGTGGGACGTCTCGCACTGGCCGCATGGCCCGAAAGCCGGCACGTGGTACGTCCAGGTCGTGAAGGCGGAAACGTGCAACCGCACGGCGGACGGCAATGGGTACACGGCGATGGGCTGTGACAAGTTGTCGAATATGATTACCGTGGTCACGACGGCGCACTGTGAGGGGGCGGGCGCGGTGCAGTGGCCGGTCGTGGATTTCATCAAGCACTAGCCGGGACGTGAGAGCCGGGGGGCGGACCTCGGATCGAGCCATCAATCGAGCAAGAAGTAAAGGCCGGGCGTGCGATGCCCGGCCTTTTGTAGTGCGCCAGAGAGTGTTACGCTGCTAGCGTGCTCTTCCCGTCGCCGGGGGCCTTCTGGCCGATACCGGGCAGTGACTGGAGCGCCTGCATCAGGTCGATGCCGGTGAGGGCCTCGACGGTGGCGGGCACCTGGGCGACGATGTTAGTTACGTCGGCGGTCAGCCTGCTGGCGCCCACGCCA
>DATHUZ010000835.1:0-5471 GCA_035461725.1 Anaerolineae bacterium | reverse complement strand
GCTCGTTGAGCGATGGTGCACATGACCACGGTCCAATGTGGAGCTACCTCATGGAAAGGGCGGAGGGGAAATGGCAGTAGTCGAGGTCGAAGCGGGTTATGAGCACGTCATAGTCGACGGGAAAAAGGGACTCCTTGCGTGAAATACATCGACGAGTTCCGCGACCCCGCCCTCGCCCAGAAGCTCCTGGCCCGCATCCGCGGCCGCTCCACCCGCCCTGTCCGCCTCATGGAGTTCTGCGGCGGTCACACCCACGCCATCCTCCGTTACGGCCTGCGCTCCCTCCTGCCCGACACTGTCGATCTCCGCTCTGGCCCCGGCTGCCCCGTGTGCGTCACCGCCAACGCCGACCTCGACCGCGCCATCGCCCTGGCCGCCGTTCCCGGCCTGATCCTGACCACCTTTGGCGATATGCTGCGCGTGCCCGGCAGCACCGGCACGCTGCAGAACGCCCGCGCCGCCGGCGCCGACGTGCGCCTCGTCTACTCCACCCTCGACGCCCTCCAGATCGCCCGCGAAAACCCGTCCCGCCCCGTCGTCTTTTTAGGCGTCGGATTCGAGACCACCGCGCCCACGGTCGCCGCCGCGGTCGTCCAGGCAGACAAAGAGGGCATCGCCAACTTTTCCGTGCTCAGCCTGCACAAGCTCACGCCACCTGCCACCCGCGCCATCCTCGACGCCGGTGACCTGGCCATCCACGGCATCCTCGGCCCGGGACACGTCACCACCATCATCGGCTCCGCCGCCTGGCAGTTCCTGCCCAAAGAGTACGGCGTGCCCGTCGCCATCTCTGGCTTTGAGGCGCTCGACATCCTGAGCGGCGTCGCCGAGCTGGTCGACATGATCGAGGCCGGCGCGCCCGCCGTCTCGAACGCCTACCCACGCACCGTCACCCCCGGCGGCAACCCGGTCGCGATGCGCCTCATGGAGCAGGTATTCGAGATTGCCGCCGCCGACTGGCGCGGCCTCGGCCCCGTGCCCGGCAGCGGCCTGCGCTTCCGGCCCGAGTTTGCCCCATTCGACGCCGCGCTCCGCTTCGAGGTCGACCCCGGCCCCACCCTCGAGCATCGCAACTGCCTGTGCGGCGACGTCCTGCGCGGCACCGCCCTGCCGCCCCAGTGCCCCCTCTTTGGCAAGGCGTGCACACCCAGCCACCCTGTCGGCCCGTGCATGGTCTCTTCCGAGGGCGCCTGCGCTGCCTACTACCAGTTCGGCCGCGACCCAGTGTAAGGAGTTTGCCTCATGCCCGACGACATCATCCTCCTCGCCCACGGCTCCGGCGGCAAGCTCAGCCACGACCTGGTCGTCAACCTCTTTGCCCGCTATTTCTCAAACCCGACACTGTTGAGCTTGGAAGATTCGGCCGTGCTCGACCTGCCGGCTAACCTCCTTGTGCCTTCATTGCCTCCACGCCTGGCCTTTTCTACCGACAGCTACGTCGTCAGCCCCCTCTTTTTCCCGGGCGGCGACATCGGCAAGCTCGCCGTGAGCGGCACCGTCAACGACATCGCGATGCGCGGCGCGATCCCTGTCTGGCTCAGCGCCGGCTTTATCCTGGAAGAGGGTCTGCCGCTGGTGACGCTGGAGCGTGTGGTGGCGTCGATGGCGGCGACGGCAGAGCAGGCCGGCGTGCAGATCGTCGCCGGCGACACCAAGGTCGTTGACCGCGGCAGCGCCGACAAGATCTTTATCAACACCGCGGGCATTGGTGTGCTGCCGTGGAACGTCGAGATCGGCGCCGACCGGGCACGGCCCGGCGACGCCGTCATCGCAAGTGGCACCATGGGTGACCATGGCATGACGATTCTGACTCAGCGCGAGGGCCTGCACTTTGACTCTCCCCTGGAGAGTGACTGCGCGCCCCTCAACGGCCTCGTCTCGCACCTGCTCGACCGGCTGCAGCGGGGCATCGTGCACGCCATGCGCGATCCCACGCGCGGCGGACTGGCCACCACCCTGGTGGAGCTGGCCCTCGCCTCGAAGGCGGGCATCGAGATCGAAGAATCGGCCGTGCCGGTGCGCGACGCCGTCCGTGCCGCGTGCGAGCTGCTCGGCCTCGACCCCCTCTACGTTGCCAACGAGGGTAAGCTGATCGCTATCGTAGAGGGCGACGCGGCCGAAGGCGTCGTCCGGGTGCTTCGCGACCACGAATACGGTCGCGAAGCCGCGATCATCGGTCGCGTCACCGCCGATCACCCCGGCCGCGTCGTGCTGCGCACGCCGTTGGGCGCCCGCCGCCTGCTCGACATGCTGGCCGGCGAGCAACTGCCGCGGATCTGTTAGCGTGATGAAAGAGCCCTTCGACATCGACACCGTCCTGGCCCGAATCGAGCGCGCCGTCGAGCCCTTCCCCAGGGCCGCCCTCTTTCAGCTCCGCGACGAGGGCCACACCACCCTCTTTGAGCAGCTCCTCGCTTGCATCATCTCCATCCGCACCCGCGACGAGGCCACCGTGCCCATCGCGCGCCGCCTCTTTGCGCGGGCACGCACCCCTGCCGCCGTCGCCGCGCTCACCCCGGCCGAGATCGATACCCTGATCCACGACAGTTCCTTCCACGAGCGCAAGGCCGGGCAGATCCACGCCATCGCCGTGGCGGCGCGTGACGAGTATGGCGGCGAGCTGCCGTGCGACCCGGAGACACTCCTGTCCTTCTCCGGCGTCGGCGTCAAGTGTGCCAACCTGGCCCTCGGCCTCGCCTGCGAGCCGGTGGGGGTCAGTGTCGACGTCCACGTCCACCGCGTCACCAATCGCTGGGGCTATGTCGCCACCAACACACCCGAGCAGACCACGCGTGCGCTCGAGGAAAAACTGCCCCGCCGCCACTGGCTCCGCATCAACGGCTTGCTCGTGCCCTTTGGCAAGCACGTGTGCACCGGCCGCCTGCCTCGCTGCTCCACCTGCCCCGTGCTTGGCATGTGCCCCCAGGTGGGCGTCGACCGTCATCGTTAACAGCCCATCGCATTTGTAGCGCGCGCTGACCCATTTGCACAGACGCGTCTCCCCTGCTACAATAGGGACAACACACGCGCCCGCCGTGCGGGCGCCGGAAAGAGGCCAATCATGTGCCTGGCCATCCCGGCCCGGATCGTAACCATTGACGGCTACCAGGCGGAGGTCGAAGTGGGCGGCGTCGCCCGCACCATCGGCCTGATGCTCACTCCCGAGGCCGCCGTGGGCGACTATGTCTACGTCCACGCCGGCTATGCCATCAGCGTCGTCGACGAAGAGCAGGCCCTCGAAAGCCTGCGCCTCTTGCGCGAGTTGGCCGAAACTTACCCCGACGACGAGCTCTTTTTGACCACGGGAGACACACCCACCCCCTGAACCGATCCACCTCCCATACGCTGCGGCCGCCCGCGTGACGAATTTCGTACACTTGACGGATTTCGTACCCCCGTGGTATAATGCTCTTGCCGCACACGTGGCAGTTGTCCTTTACACCGTTGACACTTGGCACGACCGCAATTGCATAGCTGGGACGGTTGCTGTCCTGGTCACCGCCCCGGCCCGAGTCCCGGCAGCTAGGGAGGGGAACGATGGCGCGTTCATGGACCGGTTCCGAGACAGACCTGTTGGACCTGCTCTCAGGTCAACCCGGCGGCGAGCGCCTCGTCGCCTGCTTCCAATGCGGCACCTGCTCCGGTTCGTGCCCCACTGCCCCCGCCATGCAGTACAATCCGCGCACCATCCTGCACATGCTGCGCCTTGGGCTCGGCGAGCGCGTGTTGGCCAGCCAGGCCATCTGGCTGTGCACTGCCTGCTACTTGTGCACCCAGCGCTGCCCCCGCGAGCTGAAAATCACCGACGCCATGCTCGCCCTGCGCCGCTTCAGCGTCGATTCCGGCCGCGACCTGCCGCCCAACCTCGTCACCATGCGCGACACCGTCACCCGCCACTACAACATCTCTGGCGACGATAACAACACCCGGCTGATCTGGAGCGATAACCTGGAGGAGCAGGCCCTCACCTTTCGTGCCAGGCGCCAGGCCGGCGTCGCCTTTTTCGTCGGCTGTGTCGCCTCCTTCTACCCCATGGTGTACAGCATCCCCCAGGCGATGGTCCAGCTCCTCGATCGTGCCGGTGTCGATTTCGCCGCCCTCGGCGGCGACGAGTGGTGCTGCGGCTATCCACTCTACACCGCAGGCATGCCCGATGATCTCGTGGCCGGCCTGATGGCCCACAACGTCGAGCGCGTGCGTGCCATGGGCGCGCGCACCCTCGTCACCACCTGCCCGTCGTGCTACTACACCTGGTCGCACCTCTACCCACGTCTTGGCATCGGTGCGCTCGGTTTCGAGGTCCTTCACGCCAGCGAATACCTGGCTCGGCTGCTGGACGGCGGCGCGCTCAAGCTGCGCGGCACCGAGCAGGCCGTCACCTACCACGACCCGTGCGACCTGGGGCGCAAGAGCGGCGTGTTCGACGCCCCACGCCACGTCATCGAAAGCTTGCCCGGCGTCGAGCTGGTCGAGATGGACGCCAGCCGCGAGCACGCCCTCTGCTGCGGAGGAGGCGGCGACGTGCAAATGGTGGATGAGGGGGTCACCGCGGCCGTCGCGAGCCGGCGCATCGACCAGGCGCGCCGCACTGGCGCGCGGGTTCTTCTCTCCTCCTGCCAGCAGTGCAAGCGCACACTCATGGCTGCCGCCCGCCGCGACAAGGTGCGCATCCGCGTCATGGACCTCGCCGAGATGGTCTGGTCGGCCCTGGAGGAATAGACGATGAAGATCGGCGTTTACGTCTGCTACTGCGGTTCCAACATCGCCGGCACGGTCGACGTGGAGGCCGTCGCCGAGTACGCCCGTGGCCTGGACGGCGTGTTCGTCGCCCGCACCAACAAATACACCTGCTCCGACCCCGGCCAGGAGACGATCCGCCACGACGTGTGCGAGTACGGCGTCGACCGCGTGGTCGTGGCCGCCTGCTCGCCGCGCATGCACGAGCGCACCTTTCGCCACACGCTCGAGTCCGTCGGCCTCAACCCCTACTTTCTCGAGATCGCCAACCTGCGCGAGCACTGCTCGTGGGTCCACGCCCCAAGCCAGGGGTACGACGTGCCCGCCGCCACGCTCAAGGCCAAGGACCTTGTCCGCGCCGCCGTTGACCGCGTGGCACGCCACGAAGCGCTCCACGCCCGCCAGGAGCCCGTGACCCGCGCCGCCATGGTCGTCGGCGGCGGCATCGCCGGCATCCAGGCCGCCCTCGATGTAGCCAACGCCGGCTACCCCGTCTACCTCGTCGAGCGCCAGCCGTCCGTCGGTGGGCACATGGCCCAGCTCGACAAGACCTTTCCCACCCTCGACTGCTCGGCGTGCATCCTCACGCCCAAGATGGTTACGGCCGGCGCCCATCCCAACATCACCCTGCTGAGCTGGAGCGAAGTGGAGCGGGTGGACGGCTACGTCGGCAACTTCACCGCCACCATCCGCAAAAAGGCCCGCTACGTGAACGAAGAGCTGTGCACCGGCTG
>DATHUZ010000834.1:0-3209 GCA_035461725.1 Anaerolineae bacterium | reverse complement strand
TAGACGCCGCGGATCTGGTTCAGCTTGACGCGCGTCACTTCGCGCGCCATGTTGACCGATTCGTGGATGTAGCGCGACATCTCGCCCTGCTGTCCCTTGGTGTCGCTCTCGTCGCGGTTCCGCCAGCGAACGGTGACCTCTTGTATCCGGTAGCCCGCCCGATCGACCAGGTAGAGGAGCTCGACGTCAAAGGCCGTCACTTTCCAGCCTGTCGCCTGCTCGGCACGGCGCAGAAACTCGAGGCGCGGAAAGGTTTCCAGGGCGACCTGTCGCCTGAAGAGCTTGAAGCCGCACTGCGTGTCTATGATCCGTGGCAGCAGGGCGAGGCGGCGCAGGTTGAGAAAGACAAAACTGCCGAGCTTGCGCACGAGCGAAGAGCCCTCGCGCGTCATCTGGCGCGAGCCGATGACGACGTCGTACCCCTGCTCGTACCAGGGAAGGAGCTTGGACAGCTCCTGGATCGGCGTCGACTGATCCATGTCGGTGAGCAGCACGGCCTCACCGCGGGCGCGTTGGATGCCTTCCCAGACCGCGGCCGGCTTGCCACCATGTGGAATGTCGAACAGGGTCCAGTTTTCCTTGCCGGCGATCGCCTGCTCGATCAGGCACTTGCTCTGGTCGGTCGACGCGTCGTTGACGATCACAACTTCCCACGACAGGGACTGGCTCACCAGGTAGCGGTGTACCTCTTCGAGCACGCCCCTCTCGAGGTTCCTGGCTTCGTTGTAGCAGGGTATGATGACCGATAGGGCAGGTGGCTGTGTGTCAGATTGCATCATCGCATTTCCCGAGCGCCTGGCGCTCTCCTTCCTTGGCCGCGGTCCCCACCCGACGACGTACATCGGCAAGGGCAGCTTCTGGTGCCGCAGGCTCGTGTTTAGCGTCGGCAATGATACACCGACCGCCCGGCTTTGTCAACCAGGGTCGACTGAAGCGCCGGAGCGATCTTGCTCCCCACTCCAAACTCGAGTATAATACCCGCGCAGCGTGGCACAACCCACCGGGAGGCAAATGCGTGTCCTTTTTCTTTGGATGGCGGCGGCGCATGGCGGAGGTCATGCGCGTGCGCCACATCATCGAGGTACTCGTCCGCAATGGCCTGGGCTTCATGGTCGAGCTGCTGGCCCTGGATCGCTTCCTGCCCCGCTTCTGGCGACGGAGGCTGATTCACGCCGATGCCGTGGCGGCCCGGCGCGCCGTGCCAGAACGGGTGCGCCGCACGCTCGAGGAGCTCGGGGCGGCGTACATCAAGCTTGGACAGTTTCTGAGCGGCCGCGCCGACCTGCTGCCACCCGAGTACATCGCAGAGCTGACCAAATTGCTCGATGCTGCACCCCCTGTTTCGTTCGACGAGGTGCGTGAGGTGATCGAGGAGGAGCTGGGCGCCTCGATCGAGATCCTCTTTGACAGCATTGAAGAGGTGCCGATCGCGTCGGCGTCGATCGGCCAGGTGCACCGTGCCGTGCTGCCGGGAGGCGACACGGTGATCGTCAAGGTGCAGCGCCCGGGCATCGGTGACGAGGTGGACGCCGACCTCGACCTGTTGGTGCGCCAGGCACGCTTTCTGGAGCGCCACTCTGAAGCGATGCGCGACCAGAACGTGGCAGGCATCGCCGAAGGGCTGGCCCAATCGGTGCGTGCGGAGCTCGACTACCGGCGGGAGGGTCGTAACGCCGAGCGGATGCGTGCCAACGTGGCGGACGATCCACGGTTCATCGTGCCGTGTGTATTCTGGAACCTGACCACCCAGCGCGTGATCACGATGGAGTACCTGGCGGGGATCCAGTTCAACCAGATTGGGCGGCTGCACGAGGCCGGCTACAACCTGGCCTCGGTGGCCGAGGTGGCGATCGAGGGCTACCTGGAGCAGATCTTTGTCGACGGCTTTTTCCACGCCGACCCCCATCCTGCCAACCTGCTCGTCGTCGGCAAGCAGGTGGGCTTGCTCGATTTTGGCAACATGGGCCACCTGACCGAGGGGCAAAAGCGTCAACTGGGCGACCTGTTCATCGCTATCCTCGACGAGGACGCAGAGGGCGTGGCGCGCACGGTGATCAAGATGGGTGCCTCGCGCGGCAGGCCGTCGCTCGAGGCGATGGAGCGCGACGTCGAGCGGCTGCTGATGCGCTATTGGGGGCTGCCACTCGAAGAACTGCCCGTGGGCGAGGCGATCGCCGAGATTTTCAAGGCGGCCTACCAGCACCGCGTCTACCTTCCGGGAGACCTGGCGCTGCTCGCGCGCACGATCATCACACTGGAAGGCACGGGGCGGATGCTCGACCCCGAGATCATGATCGTCGACGCACTGCGCCCATTCGCCGCGCGATTGGTGCAGGAGCGGCTGTCGCCCGTCATGGCCGGGCGACGCGCACTGCGCGCCGTGCGGCAGGCGGCCGACTTTGCCCAGGTCTTTCCGCGCCGCCTGGACGACCTGTGGGATCAGCTTGAAGCGGGCGATCTCACCTTTGGCGTCGAGGTGCGCCGCCTGTCGCTGATCATCGGCAAGCTGAATGGGATGGTGAACCGCATCACCTACAGCATCATCGTCGCCGCACTGATCATCGGCTCGTCGCTCATCCTGCACGGCGGCAGAGATGCCTGGCAGTTGCCAATCCTCGGGGTCCGCATCCCCGTGGTGCAGATCGCGTTCCTGGCGGCGATCGCGTTCGGGTTCTGGTACGTGATCACGGTAATCCGGTCGCGAACGCTATAGAAGCGTTACACAGAGATACACAGAGAGAACGGAGATACACAGAGAACGACAGAGATGGGGGAGACACCGGCAGATATAGACGATCGAGTCGGGCAGAGATAGCGTTGAATCGAGATGCAGGGAGAGAACCGGGTAGAGTGATGAGTGAACAAGATAGGGAGGATTGTTTGAGCCAGGTGGCGGGGCAGCAGAGGCTGAACCGGGTGCTGGCGGCGGCGGGGTTCGGGCCGGCAGAGAGCACGACGGGGATGATCAATGGCGGGCGGGTCGCCGTGAACGGGCAGGTTGCGCGCGATCCAAAGGCGCGCGCCGACCCCTTCCGCGACGCGGTGACCGTCGACGGCGAGCCGCTGCCCCTCGACAACGCCTGCCGCTACATCCTCTTGAACAAGCCGTACGACGTGCTGTGCGCGTTCACCGACGAGCAGGGACGCCCCACGCTGGCCGATTGCTGCTTGCTGCTTTCTACTCGCCCCTTGCTGCTTGCTGCTCGCCC
>DATHUZ010000833.1:0-2528 GCA_035461725.1 Anaerolineae bacterium | reverse complement strand
TCTGCACCGCGAGCACGCCCAACACGTCGCGCCACTGGCGCTCCGATATTTCCCCCCCGCGGCGAGACCACTCCAGCTTGGCAAGCACAACGTCCTCCGCGCTCAGCACGCGGATTTGCTGTTCTGAAGCCTCGTCGAGCGACCGCATCCCGCTGCGTGCCAGTTGAGCGCGCGCGAAAGGATGGTCACCCGCAACAAACACGTCGACCTTGAACATCGTGTCCAGGTGGATCAGACTGCTTCCTCCTGCATCTGCTCGATGTTGGGGTCAGTATCGTCCGAACGGCTCCAACACCAGAGTTCGTCGAGCACGATGCAGAAATTTTAACCTAATAACTGACGTCAACCAGTCGGTACTTCCCGAATCTATGGTATACTGGAATCAGAGTTGTGCATAAAAGCCAGGCTGGCAGCCAACACCGGCCTGCAACCGGTGGAAACTCGAAAACTTAACCACCTGCCATCCGCTTGCACGTTACCAACTCAATACGCCCCGCACTTACAGTGCGGCTTGCACTCGCAGTGCCGCTCCCACTCCCACCGTCACCCGGCGTCACGTCGGGATCGTCGGGAACACGTTTCACCGAGATTCTTGGACGTTTCGCTACAACTTCTACCTGTTTCAACATCTGTTTTCCCGACGATCCCGGCGTCGTTTCAGGAATTTCACACCCGTCGGGACGCGTGCCCGCTTCTACCTTGAATAGCCGTTTATCGTGCCGAATCTATCGATCTCATGCACACCCGGCACCCGGTGCACGTCGGAACGTATGGCGCGCCGCAGAGAATCCAAATCCCACGTCCACCCATTTCTATCCCCACTTACCACTTCCCGCGCGCCACCGGCGCCCCAAACGCCGCCGGTATCGATAATTGTTTCCATTTTTTCGCATCTCGACCACACCCGGCAAACCGCCAAAAAGCCAACGAGCGGCAGCCGCTTCCGCGCCCCCAATTCCCCAAACAGAGACCTCCCGGGTCACCCGGTTGTGGGAACCAGGGTGCACCCAGGAGGTCCAGGTTGGCTGGCCCGCGTGCCGCGCTCTGCCGCGGCGCCAAGCACTGATGGAATCCGCCTTCGGCTGCAAGGCGCTCCGTTTCCTGGCAGAGGCCGCTCCGGTGCGGACCCGGGCTTCTGCGCCCGCTCTGCGCAAGGCGTGATTGCCGCAGCGTGTATAGCGGTGGCGGGAGTACCGGTCGTATTGATGGCCGTCGTGAACGAGGCAGGGCAGGATTGTGTAATATTGAGAGTATCACATTTGTGGCCAGAAGTCAATACCCCGTTCGAAAATCGTAGGGTAAGCGTAGCAAGCCTCGCCCACCGGCGAGCCCGAGTGCGCGACTGCCTACTGCCTGATCCCCACACCCCTGGCACCCACCGGCTCGGGCTCGAACGACTCTTCGATCTCAATGCCGGTGTCCAGCAGCTCTACGTCGGGGCACAGCTCCTGCACACACTCTTCCGAGCACTCGTACGACAACGCGCTCGATCGTGGGAAAAAGAGGGCCAGCAGCCAGTTGAGCACCACGCGCAGCCGGTTTTGCCAGCCCACGAGCTGCGACAGGTAGTAGAATTTCCACATGCCCCAGGCCAGAACGCCGCGCAGCCTGATGCCGTACGGGTTCGCCACGCCCGACAGCTTGCCCAGCGACACCAGGTCGCCGATATAATCGAAATCGAACACTTTGTGCTCGCCGTCGCCGCGCAGGTCGGCGGCGATGTTGGCTGCCACCACCGGCGACTGCCGGTAGGCCACCTGCGCCGTGGGCGAATAGACCTCGTTCTTGGTCGGATGCACGGCGTGCGCGTTGTCGCCCATGGCGTACACCTCGGGCCGGCCCGGCACCACCAGGTCGCTGCCCACCACGATCCGCCCGATCTTGTCCTTCTCCAGCGGCAGGTCACGCACCACATCGGGCGCCCGCACCCCGGCCGCCCACACCACGGTGTCGGTCGGCAGCGGCGCGCGGCCGCCGGCGAAGGTCAGGCCCATCTCGTCATAATCCGCCACCGTCGTATTGAGCATCAGCTCGATGCCCATCTGGTGCATGCGGCGCTCGGCCGCCTCCGACAGGCTCTCGCCCATCTCGGGCAGCACCTTCTCGCGGATCTCCACCAGGACCGTGCGCATCTCCTCGTGGTCCAATTCGGGGTACTGCTCGGCGTGCACCTGCTCGATGAACTCGTGCAGCTCGGTCACCGTCTCGATGCCGGTGCAGCCGCCGCCCACCACCACGAACGTGAGCAGCCGCCGCCGCTCGGCAGGGTCCGTCACCCGTGTCGCCGCCTCGAAATGGTTAATGATGTGACAGCGCACCGCTTCGGCGTCGCCGGCGAATTTCATCTCCAGCGCGCGTGCCTCGACCGAGTCGAGCCCGTAGAAGCGGGTCACCGACCCCAGCGCGATCACCAGGATGTCGTACGTCATCCCCCCGCAGCACAGGTCCAGCCGGCGCGCGTCGAGGTCGATCCGGTCCACGCGTGCGCGGAGAAAGTGGATGCGCGATCCGCGCCGGCGCCCCTGCAC
>DATHUZ010000832.1:0-1534 GCA_035461725.1 Anaerolineae bacterium | reverse complement strand
CAGACATTCTGACCGAAGAGGAGCACGCGTACAGGCTGTACGAGGCCGCGAACGAGCCGAAGGAGCTCTGGATCAACGACTCGGGGCACGCGTGGTCGGCATGGACGTATCCCGAGGAGTACAGGGAGCGGGTGCTCGGTTTTTTTGACAAGGCCCTGGCACCGTGAGGCAAGCCTTACTCGACATAATCCCCATTCATGCCACGGATAGGGCACCCGACGCACTTTGCTCTTCCCCGGGGGGTAGTGAACCTGAAATTAGTGTAGCGCCGAGTCTATTATAGCACATTTTCGCCAAGTGTTGAGTGGTTTACGTCAGTTATCACGTTAAAGTCTGGTGTACACCGATCGCGGGCATGGGGAACAAGTCGCTTGCCCGCGGATCGACGCGGGGAGCGAGTTGACGGCGAGGAAGAGGTGTGCTATAATTTACTTCGCCTAATTGCGATTACATGAAGTGAAATGATTAGGGCAGGCGCTGGGCACCCCTGCTCGGGAGACGCCGAAAAAATGACGATCAGCGAGGCAATCGACAAATATCTGGCCTACGTGCGGGCTTCCCAGTCCGTCGGCACTGCCCGCTCCTACAGTACCGGGCTGCGCCACCTGCAGCGCTACCTGGCCGCCCAGGAGCTGCCCCCTGCCAGGACAGACGTCACCGCCCTCGACCTCCCCACCCTGGTGGGTTTTGTAACGTGGCTGTACGAGTATCTGCTCAACGAGGTTGCCGGCGGCGAGCCGGCACGGATCTCGGAAGCGACCAAGGCGAATTATTTCGCGGCCGTGTCGAGCTTTCTTGAGTACTTGATCATCGAGACGCAGACGTTGCTTATGTCAACACAGGAATATGACACGCTGCGCAAAGCGTTCGCCAGGGCGGTGAAGGTGCGGAACCGCGAAGAGCTGCCGGCGGACAAGCTGCCATCGACCGAGATCGTCGAGCTGCTGCGGACCGAGGCGCGGCGGCCGCTGAGCCTGCGCGAGGAGACGGCGCCGGGCGACGTGCGACGCCAGGAGCTGGCACGGCTGCGCGACATCGCCATCGTGGAAGCACTGGTCAGCTCGGGGATGCGCGTGGGCGAGCTGGTGCGGCTGGAGCGCGGCCACCTGCTGTACGAAGTGCAGGGGGCCATCGTCAAGTACACGAAGGGCAAGAAGGACCGCGAGGTGCTCTTTTCAGAGCGGGCCTGGTCGGCGATCCAGGAATATCTCGCGGCGCGGGCCGACGGCGAGACACACCGCGTGGTGGCGCGGCTGCCGGTGTTTGCACGCCACGACAGGCGGGCCGGGGGCAAGGTGCTGCCGATTTCCACGCGCAGCATCCAGAACATCCTGTCGGACCTGGCGACGCGGGCCGGCATTCTGGAGCGGTTCAACCTGACGCCGCACACGCTGCGCCACTATTTCGCGACCGAGTTCCTGAGCGAGACCGGCGACCTGGCACTCACCCAGTACGCGCTGGGGCATGCCTCCCCTACTACGACGCGCATTTATGCACAGACCAAGCGCGAGGATTACCGGCGGGCGCACAGGCA
>DATHUZ010000831.1:0-3929 GCA_035461725.1 Anaerolineae bacterium | reverse complement strand
TCATCGGTCAGCTTGATTTCAGGAGGTTTGGGCCCAGGCATGCTATTCACCTTCACTTTCAAAGAGTTGGCGCACCTTATCACAACTACACTCCTGTGTCAAACTGAAATCTTATTTAAGCCAGGATGCACTAGCGTCTTTGATCGGTGGCGGATTACCATTGAGTGCACTTCGAACGTCCTTTTGAGAATTGGCTGAAAGGGCGCTGTTGATGCCTCCTGTCGACCCTGTCATCCCGGAAATCGCGATCCACTTCTTCGTCCTCGCGGCCGGCTTCTACACCCTCTACCGGGGCTGGCGGCTCGTCAAGTATCCCGACCGTGCAACCCTGCGATTCACAGCCCATGTAGCCATTGCGCTTTGCTTCCTCTTCGGAGGCCTGGATGCTGCACAACAGCTGCGAGCGGAGCTAACTACGCCTGCCAGGATGCGCCGTTCGGGGATCTATGCGCTGCTGGGGGGCACGATGCTTTCTCTGGGAGGCGCGCTGCAGGTTCTGGCGTGGTTGTTGCGGAGCGTAGGTGGTTAGTGCCGGGAATCAACCTTCCACCATCCGCTCGATCTCTCGAATCAAGAACGGTAGATTCGGCTGTGTGAACATCAACTCCGGAGCCGGCACTCGATGGTGTTTAATGTCAGGAGGCAGGTGCTTGTGGTGCGGTTCGCTGTCTGCCAGTTCCGGGTCGTCAGGGTGAGGCTGGGAATCGTACCAGAATAGCTTCTCACCAGCACGCCAGATCTCGTAACCATAGCTCACGATTCGACCCCGGTCACCGACAAAGGACAGTGTTTCGCGTGCCACGAGCCGACACGAACCAATCTCCAGCTCACCCGTCAGACGTGCTGTGATTTTTCCTCGCCGGATCACAACCAGGGTGGAGCGGCTCACTGCGGGAAACTGTTGCTGCAGAGTATAGACGAACCGCTCGTACTCAGCGAGTGACTGTAAGGGGTTCACGGCGGGCAGTGTGTCCGATTAGATGAGAGACGCTCGAAATACCAGGTTCCTTCAATAGAGCGTCGATCGCGTGACTGTAGCGTTCCTGCAGATCGAGGAGGATTTCATATATGCCTGCCCACTCACTCCAGTCAAGCACCCAGGCATCATCTTGGGGTTCTTCGCCACGCCGATAGGCGTCATAAAAAGTCTCGGTTAGAATCCCGTACTTTCGTTCAAATACCAACAAATCTTCTTCCAGAGCATGAATGCCCTGCAGAATCTCGTCAAGAGTCATCGTTCCACGTCCTCTCACTCGGCACTAGCGGCAACAGCACTTGATCGCCCGTCCCTGACGACAACGCAATTGTAGCACAACGCGACACTGCGTGTCAAACCAGTCATCGTGACCGCTCAAGTTCTACTTTACCGTCCCAGCACCATCCGCTCCGGGTCGATCTCCCCCAACAGCCGCCGCTCCTCCGCCGTCGGCGGCTGCGTCACCCCCACCTCGTCCGGGATCACGATCTCGAACCCCGAGTTCGCCTGCACCTCGTCCACCGTCACCCCCGGGTGGCACGCCACCAGCCGCAGCCGCCGCGTCTCCTCGTCGAAATCGTACACCCCGAGCTGCGTCACCACCCGGTACGGCCCACTCTCCAGCGGCAGCCCCGCCTCCTCCCGCGCCCCCGGCCCGGTCAGGTAGCCCGGCGTCGTCAAAAAGTCGAGTTGCTCCACGAACCGCCGCCGGTCCTGGTTCATCATCACGATCGTCCGCCAGCAGAGCGACCCGATGTCGTTCGCGCCCCCACTCCCCGGCAGCCGCACCTTCGGCCGTGCCCAGTCCCCGATCACCGTCGTGTTCACGTTTCCGTACGCGTCGATCGCCGCCGCGCCCAGGAACCCGTAATCCACGTACCCGTTCTGCAGCAGGCTCATCACGTCGTGCATCGACGACGCCGCCACCGCCCGGTGAAACGTGCGCGAGTCGCCCACCGACACTGGCAGCGACGGCACCTGCGGCCCCACGCCCCCCGCCTCAAAGATGATCAACAAGTTCGGTGCGTGCGTCCGCTGCGCCAGGATCGCCGCGATCATTGGCAGGCCCGTCCCCACGAACACGCTCGTGCCATCTTCCAACAGGTGCGCCGCCACGCACGCCAGCAGCTCTGTCTTGCTGTAATCAGCCGTCGTTTCACGTGCATGCTCGCCCGTCATGGCTTTTCCTCCCGCCGCGGCGCCCACGGATACTGCTCCACATGCTGCAAGACTCCCATCCGCGCCGGCCCGCCGATCCGTGCCAAATACTCCTCGAAATCGGCCACCCCCAGCACATACTCCTCCAGGTACGCCCTCGTCCCTTCCTCTGTCGCCGACCGCTCCAGCCACTCGGCGATGTGCGCCTCGTCGAAAAAATAGAGCCCCGGCATCTGGCACGGGTGCGCGCCATACGGCACGTGACACACCGCGTCCACCAGGAAAAATGGGATCGCCGTCCGGTGCGGCCGCGTGCGGATCACCTCTTCTTCGACGATCTCTTCCGCCGTCATCACCACGCGCCTGGCCGCCCTCGCCAGCTCGAAATCCTCCACCAGGATGCCGTCGATCTGGGCATTCCCGTACCGGTCGCAGCGCGGTACGTGAAACAGGGCCACGTCGGGGTAACACGCCGGCAGCAGGCACACCGGCTTGCCGCTCCATGGGTCGCGCGCCACCTTCGCCGAGCTCTTCTCCAGCGTCTCGCTCCCCAGCAGGTTGCGCGAGGGGATAAACGGGATGCCCATCGCCGCCGCCAGAAAGCGCCACTGAAAGCCCGCGTTCGACGTCTCGGCCACCACCTTGCACCGCCCCGATTCCACCGCCCTGCGCCCCGCCGGCGACAGCCCGCGCATCTCGTGCCCGAACGAATAGGCCGCCTCGACGCGGCTCACACACCCCGCGCCGATCAGCACGTCGATGTCGTGCACCGCCGTCTTGCCCGCCATCGTCAGCTCCCGCCGGCCCTGGCGGATGATCTCGTACACCAGTGCCATCGGCACCCGCACGTGCCCAAAGCCGCCGATCGCCATAAAGTCACCGTCGTGCACAAAGCGCGCCACCGCCTCGGCCACCGTCATCCGCTTGTCGCGCGCCGCTCGCGGCTTGTGCTCGCGCACCCACCGCCTGTGCTCGTCCGGGTCGTGCCACCCGACCAGCTCGCCCTGGCCCTCCTGGATGATCTCCATGCGCACCCCCTGCTCTTGATCCGCGCTGCTCCCAGGCACCACCTTCCACCGTCGCGGCGGAGAACATTGTACCACGCCTTCCACTGCCCGACAAGAACTCGTGCCAGGCACTAACCGGCTCCGGCTCGTATCAAGAGACAGAGCTTATCGCTCGCAAATCAAGCTCCCGCCACACCAACCACCCCTTCCGCAGCCACCGCTTGCGCACGTCGATCTTGTACCCACGGGCCGCCAGCCGCTCGCCCGCCGCCGCGAACCAGCGCCGCGCCCCCCACGCCTGCTCCGCGCTCGTCTCCAGTGCCGCTCGCTTCCACTCCTGGAAAAAGGTATAGATCGGCTCACCGGGCACCATGCGGTGGATCAGATTCTTGGGCAGCACCGGCTGGAACTCGCCCGGGTCAAACCCCTCCCGAAAATTCGTGCTGAACACCAGCGCTTCGATCTCCCACGCCGGTTTGCTGTCCGGCAGCCGGCGTGCCACGTTCGCCACCCAGGTGCCTCCGTGCGGATTCGACGTGCCTTCGATCAGCAGCCCGCCTGGCAGGATCGCGCGCATCAACAGCTCGTAGGCGTTCGCCACCGCCGCCTCTTCGTATTGGCGCAGCACGTTGAACGCGCGTACCAGCCGCACCGTTTCCGGCTCCCCATCAGGCCACCGGCCCAGTGGCAGGTTGAACCCTCCCAGCCGGAAAAAGGTGCGCTCGTCCGCGTACGGCTGCGCCGCCGTCACCCGCTCCGGGTCGATCTCTACCCCCAGCACGGGCAGT
>DATHUZ010000830.1:0-5284 GCA_035461725.1 Anaerolineae bacterium | reverse complement strand
GGCTCGACGAGGGCCAGGTCGGCCCATTCGCCGGGCTGAAAGTCGCGCGGGACGTTGACGTTGCGGATGTGATAGCCGGGGCGGTTGGCGCCGCTCACCAGGTTTTTGCGCGAGCGGATGGACGGGTCGGCGACGACACGGACGCGTGCCGGGTCGAGGCCGATGGGGGATGCATAGCCGCCGACGGCACCGACGGCGTCGAGCTCGTGCTCCAGGCTGGGATAGTACCAGGAGGTGCCGAGCAGGCGGGCGAGCTTGGCCTCGTCGACCTGCCGGTCGCCGCGGATGGCGAGGCAGGTGACGGCGCCCTCGACCGAGTAAAAGACCATCTTGAGCGTTTTCGACGCCGGGATGTCGAGAAAGGCGGCCAGGGTGGCGATCGTGTTGCAGCCGGGCGTCTCGATCTCTTCGGTGGGCAGCTCCGCCTCGCCGGGCGGCTCGGGCCAGCGGGTGGTGGCCCAGGGACGGGGCGCGGCGTAATCGCACGCCGGGCAGTGAACGAGGTCCTCGTCACCGGCGGGGTGGGGCAGGTAGGCGTGGCGGCTGCCATCGCCGCCGGCACCGGCCCAGAAGGGAGCCAGGTCACACGCGTCAAAGGCGCGGCGCAGGGCCTCCTCGACACGGCCGGCTGCGCCGGCGACGGGCACCGGCGAGGTTTCGGCGCCGCCAAAAACGTGAACGGTGGCGGCCGGGCGGGCGGTGGCACCAAAGAGGCCGGTGCGCACACGGGGCTCGGGCTCGTGGACGGTGGTGTGGCGGACGAGAAGGAGGGGAAGCTGCCGGTAAGAGTCTACCTCGCGCGCGATGAGGCGCAGGAGGATGGCTTCGGGGGGATGGTCGGCGGTGGGCAGGCGGAGGTGCTGCACGCCGAGGGGGGCGAGGACGTCGTCGAGCAGGGCGTAGAGACGGCGCAGGACGCGCTGGCCGAGGGGCAGGTAGGCAAAGAGACCGGGCTCGACGGAGCGCAGACAGGCGGCGCGCACGAGGAACCGGTGGCTGGCGAGCTGGGCGTCGGATGGCGGCTCGCGAAGTGTTTTGCCGAGCAAGTTGGTGAGGCGCATGTCACTCTCCTTTGAAGAGACCCGATCGATCAGGTGGTCTTGACGACGATGTCGTGGATGATGTTGGCGGCTTCGTCGCCGCGGTCGGCACAGTTGCTCAGATGGCGATAGAGCTCGCGCAGCTTGAGCATGCCCATCACGTGATGGATGTCCTCGGGGCCGGAAAAGAGATCGGCAACGGCCTCGCGGTAGACGCGCTCGACGCGGTTTTCGAGGGCCTTGGCGCGGGTGGCGTGCTCGGCGGCGACACCAGGGTGGTCGACCAGGCGGAGCATGGCGAGGTGGATCTCTTCGGCGGCATCCTGCAGGAGTGAAACGAGGCGCCGTAGATAGTCGTTGGGCTCGACGTCGAGGATGCGCATCTCTTCGACGGTGGTGTAGGCATAGTCCATGACGTCGTCGATGGCGCGCGACAGGGAAAAGATGTCCTCGCGGTCGATGGGGGTGACAAAGGTGCGGTTCAGGTCCTCGATGAGGATACGGCGCGTCTCGTCGGCGTCCTTTTCGGCCTGGGTGACGGCGGCCGCGTACTTGTCGGAGCGTTTTTTCATGTACGACTCGAGGGCGTTCATCCCCTCAAGCGTGATCTCGGCCTGTTTGATCAGGAGATCGACAAAGCGATCCTGTTTGGGCTTGAAGAATTCCTTGATTCCCACACTTCCTCCTACAAAAGCACTCGACGACGGCTAGACGACAAGCGAGACGAGCAGATAGAGACCGGCGGCGATGATCGAGGTGACGGGGATGGTCAGAATCCAGGCGATGGCAATGTCGCGCGCGACGGTCCAGCGTACTTTGGAAACGCGGTCGGCAGAGCCGGAGCCCATGATGGCCGAGCTGACGACCTGGGTGGTGCTGACGGGGCCACCGAGGAGGGCCGCGCCAAGAATGATGCCGGCAGAGGTAAGCTGCGAGCCAAAGGCGTGGACCGGCCGGATTTTAAAGAACTTGGCACCCAGGGTCTCGATGAGGCGCCAGCCGCCGGTGGCGGTGCCGAGGGCAATGGCACCGGCGCTGATGGCAATGACCCACCAGGGGACGTGGAACTGCTCGGTGTAGCCGGTGGTAACCATGGCCATGGCAATGATACCCATTGTCTTTTGCGCGTCGTTGGTGCCGTGGCTGAGGGCGAGGGCGAGAGAGGTACCAAGCTGGGCGCGCTTGAAAAGGGTATTGATGCCGGGCGTGGCGCCACGCGCCAGGAAGTAGATGATGCGCAACACCAGGAAGCCGATCACAAAGCCAAGCAAGGGAGAGACGAGAAGGGCGATGAGTACCTTTTCGACGCCTCCCCAGCGGACGGGGTCGAGGCCCTGAGCCACGATGACGGAGCCCATCAGCCCGCCAATGAGCGCATGGGAGGTGCTGGAAGGCCAGCCAAAGTACCAGGTGATCAGGTTCCAGGCGATGGCACCGAGGAGGGCGGCGATGATGACGGCGCTCGAGAGAGCGGCGGGATCGGCGACTTCGCTGCCGATGGTGGTGGCGACGGCGACGCCAAAGAGGAAGGGGCCGGCGAGCTCGGCGGCGGCGGTGAGGGCGAGGGCCTTGCGCGGCGACATGGCACGCGACGAGATCATGGTGGCCACGATGTTGCTGGCATCGTGGAACCCGTTCAAAAAGTCAAAGATGAGGGCGATGGCTATGATGACGATCAGGATTGCCGGCATGTTGTGATCTGCACCTGATAAAATAAAAGGGAGACCACCGGGCTCTCCCGTTTGCGCTCCTTTGTGTCCCGGGATCCTGGCCGGGCATAAGTATCCATAACTATAACACGGGGATCGGGAGTTGTCAACCTGGGCGGGGAGGGGGGCAGGCGGGTGCGGCGCCTTAGGCGGGTTCTGAATTACCCTTTTCGGCAAAAAGCTGGTATAATCGAGCGCTGTTGACCCGACTTAATGACCTGTACCGGCCGAGAGTGCCGGTGCCGAGGAGTACTAATGGAAAATGTTCAAAAGGTTGCCAGCAGGATCAGCGACAATGTGGGACAGGTGATCGTCGGCAAGCCCGAGGCGGTTGAACTGACGACGGTGGCACTGATGTCGGAAGGGCACCTGCTGATCGAGGATGTGCCGGGAACGGGCAAGACGATGCTGGCCAAGTCGGTAGCCAAGTCGTTGGGGTGCACGTTCCGCCGCATCCAGTTCACGCCTGATATGTTGCCAAGTGACGTGACGGGCGTGTCGGTGTTCAACCAGAAGACGAGAGAATTCGAGTTTCGACCGGGGCCCGTGCTGGCGCAGATCGTGCTGACGGACGAGATCAACCGCGCGACGCCCAAGACGCAGTCGGCACTGCTGGAGGCGATGGAAGAGCGGCAGGTGACGGTCGACGGGGTGACGTACCCGATGGAGCGCCCGTTCCTGGTGCTGGCGACGCAGAACCCGATCGAGTACGAGGGAACGTTTCCGCTGCCGGAGGCGCAGCTCGACCGGTTCATGCTCCGGATCAGCCTGGGGTACCCGGACGCAGAGGACGAGATGAAGATGCTGGATCAACAGCAGCACACGCACCCGGTGACGCGCATCGAGCAGGTGGTGACGGCGGAGGAGCTGATCGACGCGCAGAAGCAGATCCGGGAGGTGTACCTGGACGACCTGGTGAAGGAGTATATCGTGCGGCTGATCACGTCGACGCGCAAGCACCCGGATGTGTACCTGGGGGCCAGTCCACGCGGGAGCATCGCGTTGTACAGGACGGGACAGGCACGCGCGGCGATGCACGGACGCGACTATGTGCAACCCGACGACATCAAGGCGCTGGCGATGTCAACGCTGGCGCACAGGCTGATTATCAGCCCGGCAGCGCGGATCAAGAACGTCGATCCGCGAAGTGTAATCCGCGAGATTCTGGATAGTGTGCCCGTGCCGGGTGCGCGTGTGCGCGCGAGGTAGCGCGCGCGTCGCCCGGCACTGTGGAGAAGAGTGATGCCACAAGCTGACCTTGTTTTGCTGCACGCGCCCAGCGTGTATGATTTCCGTAAAAAGTCGATCCTATATGGACCGGTGAGCGACCTGGTTCCAAGCACGCCGGTGTTTGAAATGTACCCGATCGGGCTGACGACGATCGCCGAGTATCTGGAGCGGCGCGGGTTTCGGGTGCGAATCGTGAACCTGGCGGTGCGGATGCTCAACAGCGAGCGGTTCGACGCGGAAAAGATGATCCGCAGCCTGAAGCCGGCGGTGTTTGGCATCGATCTGCACTGGATGCCGCACGCCCATGGGGCGATCGAGGTGGCCAGGCTGTGCAAAAAGTATCACCCTGACATCCCGGTGATGTTGGGCGGGTTCTCGTCGACGTATTATCACGAGGAGCTGGTACGACTGCCGGAGGTGGACTATGTAGTGCGCGGCGACTCGACAGAGGAGCCGGTGCTGCAGTTGATGCGGTACCTGACCGGGGTGGATGGGGCACCGGAACTGGACGAGATCCCAAACTTGACGTGGCAGGAGCCGGACGGGAGCGTGCGCTCGAACGAGATCACCTACAGCCCCGACAACCTGGATCACGTGCTGATCGATTACAGTTACGTGGTGCGGGCGGTGGCACGCTACAGGGACCTGGCGAGTTTTGTGCCGTTCAAAGGGTGGCTGGGCTACCCGATCACGGCGGCTTTGAGCGTGCGCGGGTGCACACACGGCTGCAAGACGTGCGGTGGGTCGGCGGCGACGTTCGCGGCGCTGCACAAGCGGCAGAGGCCGGCGTACAGGGCGCCGGAAGACCTGGCACAGGATATTCGGAACATCGCGCGCTTTAGCAAGGGGCCGGTGTTTATCCTGGGCGACATCCGCCAGCCGGGAGAGGAGTATACGGACCGTTTCTTGCGCGCGATCCACGGCTACCAGGGACCGGTGATCGTGGAATTGTTCGACGCCGCCGACAGGCGGTTCATCGAGCGGGTGGCAGAAGCGATGCCGAACTGGACGCTCGAGGTGTCGCTGGAGAGCCACGACGACGAGGTGCGGCAGGCGTTCGGCCGACGATACACGAATGCGCAGATGGAGCCGACGATGCGGTACGCGCTGGAAGCGGGCGTGCAGCGGCTCGACGTGTTCTTTATGATCGGGCTGCCAAAGCAGGATTATCAGTCGGTGATGGATACCGTGGATTACTGCGAGTACCTGATGCGGGAGGTGGACCCGGGCCCACAGCGGCGGCTCATCCCGTTCATCTCACCCCTGGCGCCATTTCTGGATCCGGGCAGCCCGGTGTTTGAGAAC
>DATHUZ010000829.1:0-2464 GCA_035461725.1 Anaerolineae bacterium | reverse complement strand
CTCATCGCCTACCTCGAGACCGTTCCGGAAGAGCAGTTCGCAGAGGAAACACGCTTTCGTCGCCGGCTCCGCCTCGACACGTACGGCCACTACCGTGAGCACACGAGCGCAATCTCGAGCTGGCGACAGGGGGTATCATCCCAGTAAACGGCGAATGTAAGGCGGATTGGCAATCCGCCGGCTGTCGTACCCCCGACTTTATGAGACGATACGACAGGCGCGTGAAAACGCACAAGAGAAAGTAGAAGGCCTGCGGTTGGCACGAGGATGAATACACCCGACGAGTTCTTTGGCGACCAGGCGCTGTCGAAGGAGCTCTTTGCGACCATCCGTCGCGAGCTCGAACTCCTCGGCGAGGTGACCATCCGGGTCTCCAAAAGCCAGATCGCCTTTCGCCGCCGCCGCACCTTCGCCTCGGTCTGGATGCCTGGCCGGTACCTGAAAGGCAAAACAGCTCCTCTCGTCCTCACCGTGTTTCTGCCGTGGCGTGACGGTTCCTGTCGGTGGAAGGAAATCGTCGAACCATCTCCAGGGAGATTCACTCACCACCTCGAGCTCTATGACGGTGCAGACGTCGACGATCAGATCAGAGACTGGCTGCGTCGGGCATGGAAAGCTGCAGCGTAACCTTGAGCGCGGCTGCCCTCTGACGGCTCCCCGATGGGAACGCGCCCAGGGTTGACAACTCCCGCTTTTCGTGCGATGATGCCGTCACCGGCGACGTCTTCCGGGCGGACGGCGGATGATCCACTCTGCACTGGCGCAATTTACCTTCCGCTCGCAAATTCGCTCGCCAGCAGCCCGTACACGTACGTCCCTGTAAACATCCCATCCACCTGCCTGTGATCCTCGCGCAGGTGCCCTTCGCGCACGAAACCGGCTCGCTCCGCCACCCGGTAGCTGCGCTCGTTCGTATCGTCACACCGCACAGATACACGATGCGCTCTCAAGTGCTCAAAGATGAACGCCAGTGCCGCATTCACACTCTCCGAGATCACGCCCTGCCCCTCATGATCATGGTCGACAACATAGCCCAGCTCGAACTCGGGCGTATCCCAGTTCACCACGCCGATGTACAACTGCCCCACCCACGCTCCAGACGCCTTGTCGAATATCCCTGCGAAAAAGGATCTTCGTGCGGCCCATTCCGCCGCCAGCTCCTGAACCAGCTCTTCCGCGTCCGCCTCACTTTTCGGCGCCAGGATGACATTCATCGACTCGTACCGCCCCAGGTGATCCCGGTTCCTCACACCCGCGGCATAGTAGATCGCCCCGTCACCCGGCCGGTACGAGCGCAGCACGAACCGCTCGCTCTCAAAAGACGATGGGACATTCAAACTCTGCGGATCCATCCACGCCTCCCAATTTCACCTTGCATGAATGTCCCGTATGATATACCGCTTCCCCGATCGAGTCAATACTCAATGGCCCGCCATCTCGAGCGCCAGCGTGTGCACGCTGCCATACGCCTGGCCCATCACCACGTCAATCTGCCCGCTCTGCAGCCCATACACCACCGACCACTGCGTGTTCCCCTGGGCCACATTGGACAGCAGCGCCATCGCGCCGGTCACATCCAGGCGGCCGCCCACCACTCTCAGACTCCGGCTCAGCTCGTCGTAGCGCCAGCACGCGCCCTGTGCGTCGCCCGCCACCGAGGCCCGCAAAAAGTTGGTCGCCTGGTGCCACGGCGCCTCGTTCGCCAGCACGTGCAGCGTGCCCTGGTAGAACTCGATCAGCAGCGCCCGACCCGTGCTGTCGGCCACGAGGTAGTGCACCGGCGGCCCCCCGGCCATGTCCACGTTGTACTCCTCCACGATCGCCAACGCCTCGTCCACAGTCCGCGCGTGGTCGAGCATCTCGCGGATGATGCCGAGCGAGCCGATCGTCGGCTTTTGCGGTTCGGGCCGCACATTTCCCGCCGGCACGGCCGCCATCCCCACGGCCAGCCCATGCTCGTTCATGCCGTCGAACGGCAGCAGCGGCGCGTCGAGCAGCGCCTCTCGCTCGGCAAGCGGCAGCGCGTCGACACCCTCTGCCCGGGCGCCTGCAAAGCCCAGGTAGGCGATATCGACCATCGACACCGACGCATACCCGTCGGGCGGGTCGGTGAAGAGCAGCAGCGCCGGGCTGAACTCCCAGTCAAAGTTCCTGCCGTACAGCATCCCTTCACTGTCGCCGAGCGCGGCGAAAAGCGAGCAGCCCCACGCCGGCGTCGCTCCCGGCACACGCTCCACCCGCTCTTTCAGGCGCGCGCCGCTCCACTCATACGCCCCCTCGTAGCGCATCGTATAGAGCGGATACTCGTCCAGCCGCTCGAGGCTCTCCAGCGTTGCCACCTCGGCCGCCGACAGTTCCGCGGCGCCGGTTGGCCCTGGCGGCAGCACAGCCGGCGTGTGGGCTGTCACCGGCGTCCGGCTCTCCTTGGGGCTCACGGTCGTGACGGCGGGCGCCTCACGCTGGC
>DATHUZ010000828.1:0-1737 GCA_035461725.1 Anaerolineae bacterium | reverse complement strand
TCCGCGGACCGAGGATTATATTACGGGCAGGTTTGGGTAGGGGGCACGGCGAGGAGCGGCACACGCCGGCCGGAGACGACGCCCCGCAGCCAGGGGTTGTCGCGAGGGCTGGCGTCGGGGTCAAAGATAAAGGGCAGCGGCAGGCCGAGGTATAGAAACGACATCGCAGTCACTTTCTCGCCACTTCCCGCCCCTGCGCATCGTACAGCACCGCCGGGTCGGACTCGCTGTTGTTCCAGATGTTCTCGTCAAACCCGCAGTTGTACCCGCCCTGGCCGCTGTCTTGGGCCATCGCCCAGATGCGCAGCGTCGCGCCGGGCGCGATGGTGCCGCTCAGGGGGCAGACCTGGTTGCCCTTTTCGGAAAGAAGCACCCACCCCGCCAGGTCCTGTGCCGTGCTGCCCACATTCTGAATGTCCACAAACTCGGCCCGCTTGTCGACCGTCACGATGAGGATGTTCGCCCCGGCCGGCGCGGGCGTGGGTGTGCCTGTGAGCCAGGCCACCGGCTGCCCGGTGGGCGTAGGCGCCGGACCCCATAGCCCCCTGCCCGCGTTCACCGCCTCGCGCTGCATCTCTGATAGCAGGTCCTGGTACTTGACATCGGGTGGGTAGGTGCTGGCGTACGCGTACCCCTGCCGGACCAGCTCGCCATTCACAAACGTCCCGTCGGCCAGGTAGACGTAGCGCAGCAAGCGCCCATAGCGGTCCGTCTCGGACACATCCTTCTCGAGGTAGACCGTCTCACCCAACACCAGCGCCTTGTTGGCCGCGCTGGCCTCCGGGCCCATCCACTCCACCGGCGTGTTGGGCCGCACGGTTTCGGGCGTGTCGATGCCGATGTAGCGCAGGGTGTACGTCTCGCCGTCGAGGGTGACCTTGATCGTGTCGCCGTCGACGACGTCGACGACCCGCGCCCGGACACGGCCTGCCGGCTGCTCCTCTTCGGACAGGTCGGGCTCGGGGCTAAAGAACGCGGCCGGCGAGCAGGCGGCCAGCAGCAGCACCACGATCAAGAGCGCCAGGGCGATACTTTTCACACGACCTCCAAGGCGCAAGCCCCGTCTCCGAGGGCTGAGACAGGGCTTACGCCTCGATCGAAGGATATTGGGGCTAGAAACAGCTCCGGTAGATCTGCTCATACCCCTTGACGTCGATGTCGCGTGGGTTGCCCACGGTCTGCGGGTCGTCGAACGCGAGCTGCGCCAGCATCGGGATCTCCTCTTCCGGGATGCCCATCTCGGGCAGGGTCGGGATGCCGACGTCTTCCGCCAGGCGGGCGACGGCCTCCACGGCCAGCTCGGCCGCCTCCCACACGCTCAGCCCCCACGTGTTCTCGCCCATCGCCTGCGCGATGCGCGCGTACTTGTGCGGCTCGCCCATATAGTTGAACGCCATCACCGGCGCCAGCAGCGATGCGGTCAGCTCGCCGTGGGGCAGGTTGTAGACGCCGCCCGCCGTCTGGCTCATGGCGTGCACCGCCCCGGCGCTCTCGGTGCCATAGCTCATGCCCGCCAGCATCGACGCCATCGCCATCTTGTAGCGCGCTTCTTCGTTGGCACCCTGCGCGTAGGCGATGCGCAGCCACTGGCCGATCGTCTCGATCGCCCACAGCGCCACGGCGTCGGGCCACGGCTGGGCATAGCCGCAGGTGTAGCACTCGATGGCGTGCGTCAGGGCATCCATGCCCGTGCCCGCCGTGATCCGCCCCGGCAGGCCGAGCGTCAGCCGCGGGTCG
>DATHUZ010000827.1:0-6219 GCA_035461725.1 Anaerolineae bacterium | reverse complement strand
CTCGCCGATCGCCGCGTCGCTGACGCGTGCCATCGCCGTCGCCTTTTTTTTCCAGGCGCTCGCCGTCGTCCCCGCCGCGCTGCTGCTGAAGCACTTTCGCTTCGGCCTGCACGAGGGACTGCAGACGGCCATGGGGCTTTTTAGCATGGCCGCCTGGGCGCTGCTCGCGGCCAACGGCTGGGGGGCGTGGAGCCTCGTCCTGCCGTCCGTCGTGGTCAGCGCCTTCTGGGCGGCCGTCACCTGGCTGGCGACGGGCTTTCGCCCCCTGCTCCGCCCCGGGCGTGCCGCCCTGGCCGACATTCTGCGCTTCAGCCGCAGCCTGTCGGCCAGCCAGCTCGTCACCTACCTGCAGGCGAATCTCGACCAGGCAGCCGTCGGCACGCTCGGCCAGGCGCCCCTCGGCTGGTACACCTTTGGCGAGAGCCAGTCGGCTTTCGCCGTGACCGGCCTCGGCGCGCCGGTCGCCTCCGTGGCCCTGCCCGCCATGGCCGCCGTGCGCGAGCGGCTGGAGGACGTTGCAGAGCGACTCGACGCCATCCGCACCATCTACCTCGACATGCTGCGCCTGGCTGCCACCCTCTCCACCCCGATGCAGATCGGCACCATCGTCCTGACCGACCTGGGCGTGCGTGTGCTGTTTGGTCCGCAGTGGCTCGGCGCGGTGCCGGTGCTGCGCGCCTATTTGACGTTCCGCCTGGTGCAGGTGCTCCTCGCCTTGAGCGACGCCACCACGTCGGCCGCCGGCCGGCCCGATCTGCGCTTTGCCGTCCAGCTCGCACAGCTTCCCTTCTTTGCCGCCGGCACCTGGTTCGGATTGAACGTGTGGGGGGGAATCGTGGGCGTCGCCTGGTCGCTCGCCATCGTGCGCACCATCGCCGGCCTGGTCTACCTCGCCGCCACCCTCCGCCTGACTCGCACGAACCCCGGTGCCCTGCTCCGTTTCCTCTTGCCCAGCACGCTGGCAGGCGCAGCGATGGCCATCGTCGTCTATGCCGTGCGCGACGCCGGCATCGTGCGCGGCCTGCTCTCCTTCGCCGGCGACGCGCGACTGCTCGACGGCGCCGACTTGTTGGCGCTGACCCTCGCCGGCGTCGCCGTCTACTTTCCACTCCTCTTTCTCCTCGACCCGCAAGGCTTCAGGGCCATCGTCACCACCGTGCGCGAGGTAATCCTTCCCGGCCTGCAGCGCGGCCCTAATCGGCACTCCAGGCAGGCACCGTTACCGCACTCGTCCATCGACACAGACGTGCATCGTAGAACAGAGGACCCATGACACTGCCACCGCACCACCAGGATCCGCCCATCGTTGCCGTCGTGCGCGGCACCTACCGCACCGTCGAGGCGCGCATCGCCGAGGCTCTGAGGCTGCTTGACTATCAGCCGCGCAGGCGCCAGATCCTGCTCAAGCCCAACCTGCTCACGGTGCCTCGTTGGCTGCCCCTCGGCGGCACATCACGTGCGTCGATCACCGATCTACACTTCATCGAGGCACTGCTGCGCCTGTTCGATGGCTACGAGGTGACCATCGCCGAGGGGGCCCTGGCCGGGCGTGACACGGCGATGGTGCTGGCCCAGACGGGCGTGATCGACCTGGCGCGCCGCTACAGCGCGCGCGTCGTGAACCTCGACGAGGCCGAGCGCGTCGAGGTGCCGTGGCGCTATGGCACGCTGCGCTTGCCCGCGCTGCTTCAGACGCACGAGTACATCAACGTTCCCAAGCTCAAGACGCACGTCCTCGCCGGCGTCACCCTCGGCTGCAAGAACCAGAAGGGGCTGCTCACTGCCGCCACCAAAGTACGCTTTCACCGCGAACCGGGTATCCACCGCGCCATCCCGGCGCTGCTGGACGTCGTGCGGCCCGACCTGACGATCGTGGACGGCGTCATCGGCATGGACGGCGCCGGTCCGACCGACGGCCGCACCCGACGGCCGCACCTGATCGTCGCCGGGCGCGACGTGATGGCCGTCGACGTGGCGTGCTGTGACCTGGTGTCGATCCCGCTGGAGCGGGTGCCGCACCTGTCGCGCGTGCCGTACCGAGTGGTGGGCGAGGACGTGAGCAAGATCCGCGTGCGTTTCGAGACGCCCGAGGTCGTGAGCATCGCCAACGTGCACATCCACGCTGCCGCCGGCACCTGCTCGCGCTGCCTCGAGAGCATGCACGACGGTGCTGCCGCGATGTGGCGCTCGCCGCGCCACGTGGTGGCGGGTACCTGGCGCTGCATCCTCCACCGCACCGACGTAATCATGGGGCAGGACGAAGAAGTCCCGCCTGCCGCCAGCGGCCGGATTGTGTGCTACGGGAAGTGCACCCAGGCCCTGGCCGAGCGCCACGGGCTGCCTTACATACCGGGCTGCCCGCCGTCGGCGGAGGATCACCTGAAGATCTACGGCTTTTTCCCCGCGCTTGACAGTGCATAATCTGCCAGATATAATGGATTCCACGGAGGTGGTTAATGGAGCTCCATACCATTCGATTGTACCTTGAGCCCAACCCTGATGGTGTGTACACGGTTACCAGCCCCGACATCCCAGGGCTGGTAACCGAAGGACGAACGCCAGCCGAGATTCAGCACAACGTGCAAGAAGCCCTGGATGCGCTGGCCGGAGCCTGGACAGAGCTTGGCCGAGAATATCCACCAGCACTTCGACCTGTTCTCGCCGGCCGCCCCCAGACAGTCGAAGCTTTGGTCCAGATGTAATGCGCTACCGGGACGTTGCCCAGCGATTACGTGAACTGGGGTGCACCGAGATGCGCGAGGGAAAAGGCAGCCACCGGGTGTGGCACAACCCCACAACGGGGCTCATCGCCGTGATTCTTGACTGGGGAAGCAAGGATTTGGCACCTGGCACCGTCCGGGCAGTGATACGCGAGCTCGGCATTAACCGTCAAGAGTTCGGACCGATCAAGTGACAGAGGCACTGCACCACCCCTACATCCGCCGCCCCTTCGACGCCGCGCGCTGCACCGCGTGCGGCACCTGCCTGCACCACTGCCCCGTCCTCGCCCTGCCCTTCGACCGTGCCCGTCGTGAGATGGAGCGTCTGCGCGCCGGCGGTGATTCCCCCGTCGTCCACGCCTGCACGTCGTGCGGCGCCTGCAACCTCGTCTGCCCCGACGACTGCCGCCCCGCCAACCTCTTTCTCGACCGCTGGCACGACGCCTACGTGCGGCAGGGCCTGCCGGCGCGTGCGGCCTACCTGCTGCCGCACGGCCGCCCCAACTTTCGCTCTGACATTGTCGAGCGGCTGCCCGCCGCCGAGCGTGAGACGGTGGCCCGCTGGCGCCGCGCCGCCGACGATCCCGCCGCCCGCCCGGCGCGCGAGTTCCTCTTTAGCGGCTGCAACCTCGTGACCGCGCCCTACCTCACCTTCTCGCGCCTGTTCGACGGCGTCGACATCCGCGGTGGCCTCGACTATTGCTGTGGCGAGATGCTCTTTCGCATGGGCCTGTACGAGGCGCTGGAGGACGTCGCCCATCGCATCTTTTACTGGCTCACCGCACTTGGTGCCGAGCGCGTCTACCTGCTGTGCACCGCCGGCCTGCACATGCTCCAACACGTCCTCCCCCAGTTCTCCAATCCCCAATCCCCAATCCCCAAGATACAATATCTGCCCTATCTTCAAGTCATCCTCGACCGCATCGAGTCAGGCGACCTGGGCCCCATCCGTCCCCTCGACATGACGGTCACCGTTCAGGACTCGTGTCACGCGCGCTTTATGTCGTGGGACGACGACGGCTTTGAGCACCTGCCGCGCCGCGTGCTGGAAGCAATCGGCGTCGACGTGCGCGAGGCGCCGCACCACGGCAACAGCGCCCTCTGCTGCGGCATCGCTGGCGGCTTTGCCCACGCCTCCGCCTACCATCCGGCGAGCCTGCTCCTCTCGGCGCGCGCGACCTCGCGCGACCACCGCCGCGCGCCTGCCGATGCCACCTGCGTCTACTGCGCCGGCTGCCTGGAGATGATGTCCGTCGCCCGCCTGCCCGACCCCAACCGCCGGCCCGTCCACCATCTGCTCGAGCTGGTGCAGATGGCGCTCGGCGAGGAGCCGGTGCGCCGCCAGGGCGCCCTTGCCCGTGGGTTCGTCGCCGGCACGGTGCGCCGCCAGTTTCCAAGGCTGGTCTCCCGCAGCCGTTTCTGGCTGCCTCCCCTGCCTGTTGAACCGGATCCAGGTGAGGCGATCTAGTGCTCCACATCTCACGGCGGTGAAAGGTCAACGCACGTGGCACACGGCTTGCCGGTAACCACCACACCGCCCCCCGTCGGCGTCCGGCGCCTGGGTGGCGCGAACGACGCCGCCACCGTCTCTGTCTACCACGGCGTCTCTTACTGCGGTGCCGTCCATCGCGCCGGCGCTGGCGAGCCGCTGCGCGTGCTTCCCGGTTCGATCGAGGTATGCGGCTGGTCGCCCATCGTCCTAGGCCTCTGGGCGCCGCAAGGCACCTTCGAGGGCGGCCTCTCGCCGCGCCTGCCCCATCCCGTCACCGGCCTGCTGCTCGCACCCCTCGATCGTTTTCCCGGCGAGCCCGAGGTCGTGCTCGTGCGCGCTCCCAGGGACACCGTGTGCGCCATGATCCAGGCCACACCGCCGGCCGCGCTGTGGGATCGCCACCGCAACCAGATCGAGCTATCTGCACTACCCCGGCTGATCGGTTCGGACAGCAGACGGCGGGAGCGCCTGATCGCTGCGGTCAACCAGGCGCTCGCCGCGTTGGCGCCGTCATCACACTGGCAGGCGCTCACCCACCGTGTCTTTCGCTCCCCGGCCGTCACCGCCGGGTTCGATGCCCTCATCTCACGCACGCTGGCCGACATGTCGATCTGCCGCAACTCGACGGCGATCCCTCTTCTGACCGCCCGTGCCAACGTCTCTTTCTTTTGCACGGGCGCCATCACCTGGGGCCTGAACGACCCGGCCCACCTGACCTCCGGCTGGCCGCTCCCCATCTACCACTCCCTGATCTCAAGTACCCACTATTCAGTACCCGGTTCCCAAAGGAGCACCCCATGACCAACCCACCCGCTCGCCCTCTCTTTGACATCTTCCCCACCCTCCGCTGCCACGTCCCCTGCCTCCCCCTCGCCGACCTGCCGACGCCCCTGGCGCCGCTACCGCATCTGTCTGCCGCCGCCGGCGCCGAGATCTGGGTCAAGCGTGATGGGCTGAGCCACCCGGTGTATGGCGGCAACAAGATGCGCAAGTTCGAGTTCGTGTTTGCCGACGCCGTGCGAAGGGGCGCGCGGGCCGTGATCACGGGCGGAGGACTGGGCTCGCACCACACGCTCGCCGCCGCGGTGGTGGCGCGCAGCCTCACCATGCAGCCGATATGCGCCTATTACTGCCAGCCGGTCACGGGCGAGGTGCACGCTAATCTGCGCCGCACTGCTGCCCTCGGCGTCGATGCCCACTTTTGCGGCGACTATCTCGGCCTGGCCGTCTCGTTCGCGGCCCAGTACGTACGCTGGTTTCTGCGCACCGGTCGCCCGCCCTACTTTATCTATCCGGGCGCCTCGGGCACGCTCGGCATCCTTGGTTACGTCAACGCCGCGCTCGAGATCCGAGACCAGGTTTACGCCGGCGAGGCGCCGCTGCCCGATGCAATCCTGGTTGCCGCCGGCTCGTGCGGCACGTTTGCCGGGCTGCTGCTCGGGATGCGCCTGGCGGGGCTGCCCGTGCGCGTGGTCGGTGTGCGGGTCACCGGCGAGGACGTCGCGAACCGGGCCAAGGTGGCACGCCTGGCGAGCCGGGCGGCGCGCTATTTGCGAGAGCGCGACCCGTCGGTGCCAGAAGTGTCTTTCGAGGCTGGCGAGGTGGAGCTGCTGAACGGTTACTACGGCCCCGGCTATGCCCACCCGACGCCAGCCGCGGAGCGCGCCGTGGAGCTGGTACACCGGACCGAGAGACTGTCACTCGAGACGACCTACACCGGCAAGGCGATGGCCGCCCTGCTCGACTATGCGGAAGCACACCCGGGCGCACGCCTGCTCTTTGTCGACACCTTCGTCGAGGCGCCCACCTTGCCTGAAGGCGACTACCACGACCTGCCCGAGCGCTTCTGGCCCATCTTTGATCCGGCCCACCCGGCCCGCTGCGCCTGTCTCCATGCGCGACGCGACCCTGCCTTCTGCTGGCGGCGCACCTGATCCCTGTCCCAACGCCCGGGCCACCGCTCGTCACCGCCGAAAAAAGACCCCACCGGCTGCGCGGTTTCGTCAC
>DATHUZ010000826.1:0-10689 GCA_035461725.1 Anaerolineae bacterium | reverse complement strand
TCCTTTTTCCCCTTTGTGCCTTTGCTATTGTACACCCGCTTGCGATCACAGTCAAGCGCGGGCCGGCTGTCGATCGGCAACTCTCAAGGTGTATGGCCAGGAAACGGCGGTGGTTGAGGCTCAGAGGGGCAGCCACACGGTGAACGTGGCACCCTGGCCCGGGGCGGTTTCGACGTCGATGGAGCCGCCGTGCTGGTGGACGATGTTCTGGCTGATAAAGAGGCCGAGGCCCGAGCCGTCAGGCTTGGTGGTGTTAAAGGGCTCAAAGAGGGCGCCAAGTGCGTTGGGGGCGATGCCCGGGCCGTCGTCGGCAAACTCGATCCCAACGCACGGCGGCTGGCGCCTGTGCAAGATGCGCACGGTGAGGCGACCGCCCGCCCCATCCATGGCCTCGACGGCGTTGAGGACGAGGTTCAGGAATACCTGGTGGATCGAGTCGACGAGGACCAGCGGGCGTGGCGCGGCCTCGACAGGCTGCCATAATACCTCGACGTCTGCGGAGGTCGCCTTCTTTTGCACCAGGAGCAGCACGTGCTCCAGCATCGCGTTCAGGTCGGCCGGTTCTTTGCGGTCGGAGGGGGCCTGGCGCTGCAGATCGCGGAGGCGGGAGACGATGCGGGCGGTGCGGCCCAGGGCCGTCGAGATGACGCGCAGGTGTTGTGTGGGATCCTCGCCATCGTCGTACGCCTCGATTGCCAGCTCGGCGCAGCCCATGGCAGCCCCGAGGGGGTTGTTGATCTCGTGGGCGAGTGAGCCGGCGAGCCGGCCGGCCATCGACAGCTTTTCGGCGTGGATGAGGGCGGCCTGCATCTGCCTCTCGCGCGTCACGTCGCGCAGCAGCCAGCGCAGCCCCTCTACCTCGCCCGTGGCCGAAATAGACACCGTTGCAGAGACTGCGGCGTGGACTGTGCCGGACGTGCGCGACTCCAGGCTCAGCTCCGAGCGCACAGGGCCATCGCCGCGGGTACCGGCAAGCTGATCCAATAGGCGATGAAACGCCGGGGTGTCGACGGAGGCAACAAAGTGCTCGAGCTTTTGTCCGGGCAGGCGAGGCGCGGGCTCGCCTAGCAGCTCGCCCATGGCGCGGTTCGCCGCCTGGATCGTGCCGCCCCGGTCGGTGACAACATAGCCGTCGGGGGCAAAGTCAAAGAGCTCCTGGTAGCGCCTGCGCTCCTTGCGCACCTCTTCGGTGGCCGCCCGGAGCCGCGCGGTCATCCGGTTGAACGCGTGCGACAGGTCTCCAACCTCGTCGTTGCTCCTCGCCTCGATCCGAAAGTCGAGGTCGCCGGCGCCGACGACGGCGGTGCCAGATTGCAGGTTGGCGATGGAGCGGAGCAGGCGGCGCTGGATGAGCCAGTAGTTGAAAAAAAAGTAGGCGCTAAAGAGGGTAATGAGCGCGACGACGACGATCGAATTGGTGCGCTGCAGCCGGTCGACGCGGCTGCTCAGAAGCTGTGACAGGCGCGAGGCGTCGGACATCAGCCCCTGGGTCTGGACGGCGATGCGGCTCCACGCCACCTGAAGGAGCGTGGGGTCGATCGGCTCTGCCTGGCCGGTGGACGAGCTCTCGACGAGTGACACGACGCTGCCAAAGACGCCCTTGAGCCGGAGCGCATTGTTCTGGAGATTGAGGGCGACAACCTGCTCTTCGGGATTGCCCGGCCGGAGCGCGGCGGCATCGGCGGCGAAAGCGTCAAAGCGGTCGTGCCACCTCTCGATCTGCTGGCTTTCACGGTAGATGACATAGTCGTTCGCCAGGTAGCTCAGCTCGCCGGCGCCCTGGGCAATGCGGCGGGCAAGTGCGGCCTGGTCTCCGGCCTGGCTCACCTGGTAGTTGGTCCCAATGGCCGAAGCGGAAATCGCCGCCAGCAGGACGCCGAAGAGGAGCACGGTCACGACAAACTGCGTTCGAATACGCACAGGTCTCTCTTTCAGCGAATGACGTTTACCGCCTCGGGCTTGACCGCTTCGAGGCCGTCGAAGTAGATATAGTGCAGAAAATTGGGCGTCTCCACCTGACCGGCAAGCTCCCGCTCGATGATCCAGCGAGCCTGGTCCTCCATCGCGACGATCAGGGTCTGGTCGAGGAGCAGGCCGTAGGCATGATCGGGCCAGGCGCTGGCCATGTACGCCTCGCTATAGCCCCATTTTTCCTGGATGAACTGCCGGGCGGCATCGGGGTTCGCCGCGACCCACGTTTCCGCCTCAGCCAGCGCCCGCAGGAATCGGGTTACGTGCTGGGCGTTGTCTGCCGTCCACTCCCCTCGACTCGCGAGCAGTGTGTAGGATGGCTGGTCTTCCTGGGCCGACCAGACCACGACGTCGCCGCCCATGATCTCTCGAATCTCGTCGATGTAGGGCTGCCAGGCCGCCACGGCGTCCACCTCGCCGTCGACAAGCGCATCGACGGACTGGTCGACGGGCACGTGGACGAGGGTCACCTCGGTGGCGTCGATGCCACGGAAGTAGAGAAACCGGTCGAGGGCAAACTCGGGCCGCGACCCGAGGGGCGCGCCGATGGTTTTGCCGTGCAGGTCGTCGATAGTCCGGATGCCACGATCGATACGGGCGACGACATACTCTATCGAGGAGCGGTTAATGACTGTCAGTGCGCGGACGTTTTCTCCGGCCAGCACGCGGCGCACGAAGGCGAACTCGGAGGCGGCAGCGATGTCTATCTCCTCGTCGAGCAGGGCGTCGAGGGCCGCGACGCCGGAAGGGTACGTGTGCTGGATGACCTCGACGCCGTTTGCGGCAAAGTAGCCGCGTTCCTGGGCGATGACAACCAAGGCGTTTACTTCGCTCTTGTTAATGCCGAATCGGATCGACGCGACCGGGGCCGATCTGTCCGTGCTGCAGGAGGAGGAAATCAAGATGGCTGCGAACAGGGTAAGGCCCAGGCCCATACGTGCGGCCCGGAACCGTGGTGTCGCGTCGTGCGAACAACTCTGCATCGATCCCCCATTCAACGGCTAGTGCCTATCGAAGCCATGCGGCACAACGGTCGGGGACGGTGTATACCGGCATGCTGGCTCGAGTCCACTACCTATTGTAACATAGGGGACCGATGGATGTCAAGCAAAGCTTGGGCGGGATCGAGGTGTGGGCTGCTCGCCTCAGCGGCGACCGTGCCCGCGCACCAGGCCGTGGCCGGGCCCGTGCACCACGCGCAATACGCGCGCGGGCGCCGCGGCCTCGACACGGATCGTGCGCCGGCCGTGCGCGGGGGGCAGCAGGATGGTGCTGCCCGCATCCACGTCGCGGCCGTCGAGGACGACCTGGCCCTCGCGGATCGACAGCAGCCCACCCTCGCCGTCTTGTAGCTCGAGCGGCAGGGCTCCACCTCTGTCAAGGGTGCTCTCGGTAAAGAGGCGGATGTCGCCGTGCACCCGCAGATGCGAGCGTGGGCCAACCATCTCTTTCGTGCTCACGCCGCCGGCCTCGTCGTAGCGCGGCGCGTCCGCGTCGCGCAGGGTGGTGAAAGCGGTCTGTTCGGGGATCGGATCGGTGCTGTAGACGAGGATGTAGGCGCGGGTGGGCACGTCGCCATTGTTCCACTCGGAGTGGACCATGCCGTGCCGGCCCTCGGTAAAGAGGCCGACGTCGCCGGTGCCCATGTGCCCCTGGATCTTGTTGCGCGCGTCGTCGTGGTCGAGCTCGCCCTGCTCGATGTAAAAGATGCGCTCGTTGTAGCGGTGGGGGTGATGGCCGATGCCGAGGTGTGGGTCGACCGTAGAGTCGTGGATGGTGATCAGCGGGCCGGAAGCCTGGATGTCAACGTAAGGGCCGAGGACCTCGATGGCCTCGAGGCCTGGGCCGCCGAAATCGGCGGGGCCGAGGACTCGATAATCCTGCTCGGTGAGGAGCAGGTAGGGCGGCGCGGTACCGGCCTGTTGCACGGTGTGTGAGACTGGTTGACTCATCGCATATGTCCTTTCACGCGTTGCATAACGAGGCACCATTATACCACAGATGCACGCGCGGGACAAATTAAGATGATCTGTATAATCGTAATAAGGCCTCTACCTGCCCGCGTCACCTATACATCTGGTCGGGCGCGAGGATCTCGGGGAAACGGCTGCGCAGCGCACGGCGCGCCGCATCGCACAGGTGGCAGGCGTCGGCGTAGGCCTCCTCGTGAGGCACGTCGTAGCGGCGCACCAGCTCGGCCGGCCCGCCGGCGAGGAGGGGGCCGCAGATCGGGTGATCGTCGGGGGCGTAGGCCGCGCAGATCTCGGCCAGGGGGGTGTCGAACAGGTTGCCGAGCGAGATGCCGTGGCAGACGTGCAGGTGCCCGAGGGGGTCGACGTGCAGCCGCCCCGGCTCGCGCAGGTCTTCGTACGGGCAGGTGTCGAACTGCGCCCACGGATGGTGAGGCGCCTGCGGCGCCAGCCTGGCGGCGGCGCGTCCCCGGAACATGACAGGGGATTCGCCGTGGGGGAGCTGCCCCGTGCTCTGGCCTGTGGCCTGTGAGCAGGTGGCGACAGAGATGATGGCGAGTGGCAGATTGAGCGCGTCGGCAGCGGCGCGCGCATTCTCTGCCTGCTGGGCATACACTTCGCCATAGTGATAAAAGTCGGTGCTGATCGTCAGGTCATCCACCTGCCTGGCGAAGGGGCGCAGCCATTCGACCGCGTCGGCCGGGTGGATAGCCCAATAGGCGTTGGTGACGATGCCCACCTTGAAGCCGCGGGCTACCGCCTTGGCCACGCCCCGGGCCAGGATCGGGTAGTAGAGGAAGGGCTCGCCGCCCTCGAAATAGATCCACTCGACGGTGCCGAGCTTGCGCGCCTGCTTGAGGATATGGCGCACGCCGCCGAGCGTCATCGTGCCCGACTGGGTGGGGCTGCCCCACACGAAGCAGTGGTCACATTCAAAGTTACACTGGTAGGTGAGCAGCAGGTGAAGGCCGGTGAGTCTCATGGTCGCTCCCTAGAAGCTGATGACGCACGCGCTGTGGCACGCGCTGTGGCACGCACTGTGGCAGTCGCAGGCGCTGTGACAGGCAGAGTGGCAGGCGGAATGGACGCAGGCGCTGTGACAGGCGTCGTGCACGCAGGCGCTGTGGCAGGCGCTGTGGCAGGCGCTGTGGCAGGCGTCGTAGCAGGCGGTGGTCACCTCGCCCGCCAGGCCGGCGATGGTGCGCTCGATCGACTCGGTGGCACCCACCGCCAGGCTCTCGATGCCGCGCGCCACGCTGCTGGCAGCACCCTCGGCGATGCCGGCCACGTCGGCCGCGGCGCGCACGAGCGGCGCCTCGCGCACCGTGTCGAGCAAGCCCTGCCCGCCCGCCGCCGCGGGCGCACCGTGCGACACGGGGCGCGGCGGCTCGGGCCGGTAACGGTCCGACAGGATGATCCAGGGGTAGTAGTTGGGCGCCATCTCGGTCTGTCGCTGTGGCGGCATCCGCTGCCAGTCGTCCCACAAGTCGTCGGCGCGGCGGCGATACACCTGGCGCGTCTCTTCAGCGTCCGCATTCCAGATCTTTTTCTGGAGGCGGGCCGAGATGAGGCGCATCACCTCGTGGATGGTGCGCTCGGGGATGGTGCCGTCGTCGGCGATGCCGGCGACGAGCGCCTGCTCGTAATCCTCCAGCGGCAGATCGGGGTTGGTGACCTCGAGCTGGAGCGGCTTTTTGTTCAGGACGGTCACCACCCCTTTTTGCACCAGGCCGAGCACGACCAGGGTGAGCGCCTTGGCCGTGTCGCCGATGTAGAGGGCCGCCTCGATCGCCTCCAGGTCGGGCACCAGGCCTGGCTGCTCGAACGTCTCGATCTGGATCTCGGGCGCCTCGTAGCCCTCGGGCGCCGGTTTGGGTGCCACCCAGCGCATGACGCCAAAGACGATGCCGCCGGCGAGCAGCAGCGCGCCGCCGGCAGCCAGGCCGACGAGCAGGCCCACGGGCGCCGGCTCCTCTTCGGCGGCGCCCGGCGCGGGCGTGGGCGTCGAGACGAGGCCGGGCGGGGCAAAGGGCGACGGCTCGGGCGTAAAGGTGGCGGCAAAGTGGCGCGCCGGCAGGTAGACGCCGTCGACGACAAAGGTGCCGTTGGCCGGGACGTTCTGCTGGGAGACATAGATCGACAGCCACGCCTGGCCTGTCGTCTCGTCGGGCGTGGGGTAATAGACCCAGCGGTCGAAACGGTCGACCGTGTCCTGGTCGACGACGAGGCCGGCTTCGTCCACCAGCGCGTCGGTGACCTCCTCGGGCTGGTCGACGTCTGGCGGGAGTGGGATGGGCAGGATAAAGGTGACGATCTCTTCCTGGATGGGCAGTGACCATTGCGGCGGCGCCCAGGCGAGGACGCGGTAGGCGACGCCGTCCTCGGTGGTCGTGTCGAGGTAGCGGGTGGTCACGTAGCGGATCTCGACGGTGTAGGTGCCGCCCGGGCTGGTGGTGATGGGGAACTCGACGCGGTAGCGGTCGCCGCCGAGGGGGACGAGGTTGACAGGATCGCGCTGCCCGTCGTGCTCGATGAACCCCTCCGCCTGGGTGTGACCCGGATCGAAGGGGCCGATCTCTGTGATCTGGGTCCTGGAGGCGTCGTCGACAAAGGTGAGGCGGTAGCGGACCTGCAGCCGGCCGTCCTCCAGCAGGACGACCTGGCTGTTGACCTCGGTCAGCGCCGGCGCGGCGCGGACCGGCACGGTCCAGGCCAGCAGCAGGCCGGCCAGGAGAAGGAACAGGCCGAGACGGAAGCATCTCTTCATCGTCACACCCCTTTCGAGGTGGATTATACCGCAGGTAGGGTGGGGGGGCAAGAGACGGCTGTATAGTGGTAGAGTGGTAGATTGGTTCAGCCCAACCTACCACTCTACCACTCCACCCGTTTGCACATCTACCCTTGCATCAAACCGTACACCTGCCCCATGCCGAACGTCGGCGACAGGAGCCGTCGCTGAAAGGGGGTGACGTCGACGCGGCGGTTCAGCAGCGAGCGATAGATGCCGGCATTCGAGACGTCGCCGGAGAAACGCAAGCCCACGATGCGGCCGTCCTGCAGGTAGAGCTTGCGCAGCACACCCGGGCGCTCGGCGCGCAGCTCCTCGCCCTCCATGGCACCCACCGCCATGACCGGGATGCCCAGGTGCTTCAGGCTGTTCATGTTCTCGGCGCCCTCGTAGGCCACGTCCCAGCCGAGGATGTTCTCGGCGACCACCTGCCCCTGTGCAACGGCGTTGGGCAGGATGGCATAGATGTACCGCTCGCCGGTGAGGCGGTCGAGGTGCTCGGCGACGTCGCCCGCTGCATACACGTCGGGGTGGCTGGTGCGCAGGTGATCGTCGACATATACACCCCAGCCTACCTCGAGGCCCGAGCCGGCGAGGAGCTCGACGTTGGGCCGAAGGCCTGTTGCCGCGACGAGCAGATCGGCCGACAGCTCGGCGCCAGAGCGCATGAGCACGCCGCTGGCGCGCCCATTGCCCAGAAAGGCGATGGCGTCGGCGGCGGCGCCGCGCAGCACGCGCACCCCGCGCTCCTCGATCTGGCGCAGGACGATGGACGACGTCTCGGGGTCGAGCATCGAGCGCATGACGCGCGAGCGCACGAGCTGGGTGACCTCGACGCCCAGGTCTGCCAGGAGCAGCGCGATCTCGACGCCGATGAACCCGGCGCCGACGATCAGGGCGGTGCGGGCGTTCCCGTGGCGCACGCGGCCGATCAGCTCCTCTGCCGCCGATAGCGACTTGAAGTTATAGATGCCCGCCTTGTCGGCACCGTCGAGCGGCGCGTACAGCCTGCCGCCCGTGGCGATGACGAGGCGGTCGTAGGCGAGGCTACTCCCGTCTTGGAGGCGCAGCGCGTGTGCGTCGGGCTCGACAGCGGCAACGCGGCAGCCCGCCCGATAGTCGATGCCGAGACGCGAGGCAAAGTCGTGTCCCCGCCAAAAGTGCACGTCGTGTCCCGTCTCAAAGTACTCGACCATCGCCGGCGGTGAGTAGGGCGGGTAGGGCTCGTCGCTGAGCATGACGATCTCGATCTGACGGTCGTACGCGCGCAGCGTCTCGGCGACGGTCACGCCTGCTGGTCCGGCGCCGATGATGGTGACGTTCATTTTGCCTCCAGCCCAAGCGCCTGCCTCTTGACCCGGACGTGCTCCATGATCAACCCTGCCGCCTTGACAGGATCCGGCTCGACGGCGAACCTGGCGCCGATGACGCCTTCCGCTCCCTCGGTCAGCAGTTGTGTCACAGCCGGCCCACCCAGCACCGGCGGCGCGATGCCGAGCACGGTATAGATCCCCGACGCGACGACGTAGGTGCCGATCGACACGGCCTTTTCACTCATCCACTCGGGCGCTGCGCCCGCCACCGGCAGGTCGCTGATGTCGACGCCGAGGGCGTTGGCGATGGCGGCGCAGGCGACGAGGATGCGGCTGATGTCGACGCACGAGCCCATGTGGAGCACCGGTGGGATGCCGAGCGCCTGGCAGACCGCCTTCAGGCCCGGCCCCGCCATCTCGGCGGCTTCGGGGCGCAGCAGGCCCGCCTTGGCGCAGGCGATGGCGTTGCAGCCGGTGTTGACGACGAGGATGTCGTTCGCAATCAGCTCCTTGACGAGCGCGATGTGCCCATGGTCGTGCTTGATGCGTGGGTTGTTGCAGCCGACGACGCCGGCGATGCCCTGCACGGCCCCGCTCTTGACGGCGTCGAGCAGTGGGTCGAGCGTGCCGCCGAGGGCGCCGACGATCGCCTCGACGCTAAAGCCGACCATGCACTCGGCGATGTCGTCGGGGATGTCGACCAGGGCCATGTTCCTGTTGGCATAGTTCTCGACCGCCTGGCGCACGATCTGGCGCGCCGTGTCGTAAGCGTGCTCCTCGTGAAACTCGATGTGCGTGGCGCCGGGGAACTTGGCCTTTGGCGACGTCGAGATGATCTTGGTGTGGAAGCAGCCAGCCAGCTCGGGCAGTGCGGGAAAGATGCACTGCACGTCGACGATCATTGCCTCGACGGCCCCGGTGATGATCGCCAGCTCCTGTTGGAGAAAGTTGCCGGCGATCGGAATGCCATGGCGCATCAATACCTCGTTGCCGGTGCAGCAGATGCCGGCGACGTTGATGCCCGTCGCGCCCTGTTCCTGCGCCAGCGCGATCATGGCCGGGTCCTGCGTGGCAGCGACGATCATCTCTGACAGCGTCGGCTCGTGGCCGTGCACGATAATGTTGACTGCGTCTTTTTGCAGTACGCCAAGGTTCGCCTTTGATTTTCTCGGCATCGGCGTGCCAAACAGGACGTCAGACAGCTCGGTCGCGATCATCGACCCGCCCCAGCCGTCGCTGATCGATGTGCGCAGGCCGTGCAGGATCAGATTCACCGGGTCGTTGTCGACGCCCATGTGGGTGCGGTGCATCGACTCGACGATCTCGCGGTCGACGCCGCGCGGGTCGACGCCGAGGCTCTGCCACAGTGCGACGCGCTTTTCAGGGGCGCGCCGCGTAAAGCGGATCGGCCCTTCCTGGTTTCCAAACTCGGCATACGCGGCCCGCGCGAGGTCGAGGGCGATCTCTTGCTTGCTCCGCCCATCGACGGCGATGCCATACTCGGCGGCGAGGGCGTGCAGCTTGGCCTCGTCCTTGATCTCGTAGCCGCCCGACTTGCCCTGCGCGGTGAGGAGCAGCGTGTGGGCGATGTCGCGCCCGTGGTCCGAGTGGGCCGCGGCCCCGGCCGAGATCATGCGCAGCAGTCCACGGGCCACGATGGTGTCGGCGGTGGCGCCGCACACGCCTTTCTTTGGCCCCGTCTCTCCGAACGGGTCGATGCGGCAGGGGCCCATGGTGCAGTGCCGGCAGCAGATGCCCAGCTCGCCGTAGCCACACTGCGGCTGCTGTGCCTCGAACCGGTCCCAAACGGTCTCGTACCCTTTTTTCTGCGCGATGCGCAGCATATACTCCGTTGCGGGATCGATCGAACGCGGTGTTCCGATATCTTGAGCCATCTCTACTCCCTCCCCGTCTGACCGGTTGCTTGTGATAGGTCGCGCCACGCCTGTACGTTGGCGGGCGGACGAACGGTTTCAGCGCGGGCATCGCCGACGGCCGCGGTGATGACCCGTGCGAGGCGCGCACTGGCACCACGCGCCAGCTCGTTGACGTCGCCAAACACCAGGGCGCCCGTCTTGCACGTCTCGACACACGCCGGGATCTGCCCCTGCTGCTGGCGGTCGATGCAGTTGTCGCACTTGAGGGCCACGGCTTTGCCGCGGCGCACACCCGCCGCCTCGTAGTAGCGGATGACGTCGAACGGACACACCATAGCACACATGGCGCACGTGATGCACCTGTCGCCATCGATCAGGACCGTGTCACCGCTGCGCGCGATGGCGCCCGTGGGGCACACGCCCATACAGGGGGCGGGATCGCAGTGGCGGCACTTGTTGGCGAATGCGGTGCTGAGATAGATGCCCGGCGCCACGTGAATGCGCGGCTGCGGGCGCGGCTGCTCGGCGATCGCGCCGAACAGGCTCTTGCTCTGTGAGTGGGCGACGGCGCACGCGATCTCGCACTGCTTGCATCCGACGCACCGCTCGGGAAAGACAAAGACGGTTTTCATACGCGTACCTCCTCCTGTGTGCGGGAGCGCCCATCGACTGCCAGAGGCGCACCCCCGAATTGATCCACCCGGTACAAGCCCTTCAGATGCTTGCCTGTCGCCCACCCCCTTTCCGATCATAGAAAAAGCCGTTCCCCA